>NZ_AP022596.1:6300000-6400811 GCF_010731895.1 Mycolicibacterium helvum
CAGCCGCACCTGCAGCTTGTTGCGGAACGACCGCTCGGTCTCGACGTCCCGGCCCCAATACCCGCGGCCGATGTTGTCGCCATGCAGCCAGATCTCGCCCACCTGGCCGTCGGGGAGTTCGACTTCGGACACCGGGTCCACGATGGCCGCCCACTGGCTGCGCGCAACCCGCCCGCAGGACACCTGCGGCACGGCGTTGGGCGCGTCGGGCGGCACCCGCACCGCGCGGCCGGCACCGAGTTCGGTGCGATCGAGATACGTTGCGCGGGCCTGATCTTCGGCGCCGATGGTCGATACGAACAGGGTTGCCTCGGCCATGCCGTAGGACGGTTTGACCGCGGTGGGCGGCAGCCCGTAGGGGGCGAACACGTCGTTGAAGGTGTTGATCGAATCGATGTTGACCGGCTCGGAGCCATTGATCAGCCCGGCCACGTTGCTCAGGTCGAGGTCCTCGCCCCGGGGCGGCAGGCCCCGCTGCGCGGCGAGCTCGAAGGCGAAGTTGGGCGCGGCGGCGAAGGTTCGACCGTATTGTGCTTCCACGGCAAGCTCTTTGATCCAGCGATGGGGCCGGCGCACGAACGCCGTCGGCGACATCAGCGTCAGATGCCCGCCGAACATCGCCGGGAACATGATCATCAGCAGGCCCATGTCATGGAACAGGGGCAGCCAGCTGACGCTGGTGGTGTCGAAGTCCAATCCCACCGAGATGATCATCTGGGCGACGTTGGTCAGCACCGCCCGGTGGGTGATCTCCACTCCGGCGGGGGTGCGCGTCGAGCCCGACGTGTACTGCAGATAGGCCAGATCACTGCTCTGCAACCGCGCTGGGGTGAAGGTCGCGCCGACCGACTCCGGCAGCGCGTCGAGCGCGATCACCCGGGGGCGCTGCGATCGCGGCGACGTACGCAGGAAGCTCCGCACCCGGTCGGCTGCCGCCGTGGTGGTGAGCACCACCGAGGGCTGGGCGTCCGACATGACGGCTTCGAGTCGTTCGCCGTGGCCCGGCAGTTCCGGCGCGAACAACGGGACGGCGATAGTGCCGGCCTGGATCGCGCCGAAGAAACCGACCACGTAGTCGATGCCCTGCGGCGCCAGTATCGCAACCCGGTCACCGGGCTGGGTCACCTGCTGCAGCCGTGCGGCGACCGCACGCAGCCGCGCGCCAAGCTCCCGCCACGTCAGCTCGACGGCGTTGCCGGTGGAGTCGTGGTCATAGTCGAGGTAGCGATACACCACGCTGTCGCCGAACTCGAGCACGTTGTGGTCGAGAAAGGTCATCAGCGTCAGGCCTGGCGGCAGGACGATGTTGCCGTCGGCATCGAGGTAATCCTCGAGTTTCAAGCGCGTCCCCTGACCAGAATTGGCAAGTGTTCCGCGGTTCATAAGGAGATTTTAAGACTCCTGCCGGTGCCACACCGCCTACATGTGTCGGCGTGCCGCGATCTCGCGGCACCTCGGCGAGGCTGAGCCGTCGCCGGGCCCCAAGAAAGTACGGCGTCGTGTTCACTCAGGTGTGACACCCTGTGCAGCAATGCGTACCGCCGATGATCGTCGCGAGCGAAGGTGAAAATGGGTTCTGGAAACCGCCATGTCGAGGTGGAGCGAAAGTTCGACGTCCCCGCAGGCACGGTGTTCCCGTCCTTCGACGGGCTTGCCGCGGTGGCCCGGGTGGAGCGGCAACCAGCGCAGTCGCTGGACGCTGTGTACTTCGACACACCCGGGCGCGATTTGGCCGCCCACCGGATCACGCTGCGCCGCCGCACGGGTGGCCCCGATGCCGGCTGGCACCTCAAGCTGCCCGCCGGGCCCGACGCCCGCACCGAGGTCCATGCACCGCTGGACACCTCCACCGAAGTGGCGGACATGCCGGTGCCCGACGAGCTGCTCGACATCGTGCTGGCGATCGTGCGGGACCGCCCGCTGGCGCCGGTCGCGCGGATCGCCACGACCCGCAATGTGGTGATGCTCTACGGCGGGGACGGATCGGCGCTGGCCGAGTTCTGTGACGACGAGGTCAGCGCGTGGGCCCTGGGACCGGCCGACGGCGAGGCCGGGGAGGAACAGCGCTGGCACGAGTGGGAGCTGGAGCTGGTCGACGGCGAGATCGATGGCGGCAGGGATCTGCTCAAGCGCCTGGGCAACCGGCTGTTGGATGCCGGTGCGGCGCCCGCCGGGCATGGCTCGAAGCTGGCGAAGGTGCTCGACACCGCCGGTTCGCTCCCCGAGATGGCCGAGGAGCCGGAGCTGTCATCGGATCCGGTGCACCGGGCGGTCGCCGAGCAGGTGGACGAGCTGCTGGTGTGGGACCGCGCGGTGCGCGCGGACACCTACGACTCCGTCCATCAGATGCGGGTGACCACCCGCAAGATCCGCAGCCTGTTGCAGGCCTCCGAGGACACGTTCGGGCTGACCGACGACTCCTGGGTGCTCGATGAGCTGCGTCAGCTGGCCGGCGTGCTGGGTGTCGCCCGCGACGCCGAGGTGCTCGCCGAACGCTACGAGGTGGCGCTCAAGGCCCTGCCCGACGACCTCATCCGTGGTCCGGTGTACGAGCGTCTGGTGGCCGGCGCACAGCGCAGCTACCAGGCCGGTCTGCGGCGCTCGCTGTCCGCGATGCGCTCTCCCCGTTACTTCCGGCTGCTCGATACCCTCGACGGGCTGGTCGCCGCACAGCCGCCGGAAGCCGCTCCGGGTGAAGAGCCGAAGCCGGTGAGCATCGACTCGGCCTACCGGCGGGTGCGCAAGGCCGCCAAGAACGCCGCGGCGGCCACTGAGGACCGCGACGAGGCGCTGCACCGGATCCGTAAGGGCGCCAAGCGACTTCGCTACGTCGCCGCCGCCACCGGCGAACCCAAGGTGTCGGACCGGGCCAAGACCATCCAGACCCTGCTCGGCGATCACCAGGACAGTGTGGTCAGCCGTACGCACCTGGCTCAACAGTCCCTGGTGGCGCACGCGGCCGGTGAGGACACGTTCACCTACGGCCTGCTCTATCGGCTGGAGGACGATCTGGCGAACAGGTGCCGCGATCAGCTCGACGATGCGCTGAGCGCCTTGCGGACGGCCTTCAAGAAGGCGCACTAGCGCACGCCGACTTGGCAACCCGAGAACTCGCCGCACCTGCTGGTCCCGACACTGCAGGAGCGCCCGGGCACGGCTGAAATCGCTCGGCAATCCAGCGACGCCGCGGCTACGAATACGTAGTGACAGCCCGGTCGACCTGATCTGTGCTGATCACCAGTAGGAAGCGAGTTCTGACAGTGACGTCAAACCAGCCGCATTCGGCACAGGATGTAACTGCTACCACCGTTCTCGGGGCGGCCTTTCTCGGGATTGTCATCGCGACACTGGGCTTGGTGATGACCACATTCAGCCTCCCGGCCGCCCACATCGCCACCGGCCCGCAGCCCTGCGTCAACGGGATCGTCCCACTCAACCCCTACGTCGTGAACTGCAACCTGCCGTCGCGTGGCAACCAAGTGATCGGTGCGGCACCCGACGCCGGGGCAATCATCAGCTGCAGGCACAACCTTGCGTGCTTGGCCTTGTACGTCAATTACCCCGGGACGGTGCTCGTTCCCGGGTATCGATCCTGACCAGGATCCGGTGCCGACGTCAGGCAGCGGAGTCTCGCTGAGGGCTTAGCCGAATCTCCAGGTCAACGTGGGGCGAACGAGTTGGCCTGTAAGCCGGATTCTGTCCCGCCCTGCCCCGGGTAACCGTGGCAGGGCGGCGGCGACCATCCATCTGGGCACACCGTCGCCGGGTGCCTCGAGCGGCCTACCCGCAGGCTCGGGCGAGCAGCCCTCGAACACCTGCGCAGCCACACCAGGTGCGGCCTCTTGGCCTTGCTTCGGGTGGGGTTTACCAAGCCATCCCGGTCACCCGGAATGCTGGTGCGCTCTTACCGCACCGTTTCACCCTTACCACCCTTACGGGTGGCGGTTTCTTTTCTGTGGCACTGTCCCGCGAGTCACCTCGGATTGCCGTTAGCAATCACCCTGCTCTGTGAAGTCCGGACTTTCCTCGACTCATGAGAGCCGCGGCCGCCCAGCCAACTCGTTCGCCTGAACAAGGTAGCGCCTGGCCGCTTTTTCCGCGACTACGTGCTCACCTGCGCCGCAGTTGGATCACATTGTCGACGATGCTGGCCTGCTGACCATCGGGTCCGACAGCATCGCGCTCGGCCGGCCCCAGCCGCACCGTCTCCCACTGCGTGGCATCGAACCCAAGGCCGGCCAGTACCTCCTCGGCAGCCGGGAACTCGTGGTGGTGCATCTCCTCGGAGGCCCACGGCGGGGCGCCGCCGTGGTCGACGATCAGCAACGTGCCACCCGGAGCAAGAGTCGCGGCGGCGCGGCGCAGAATCGCGACCCGGTCCATCTCCAGGGGGGTGTGGAAGAAATGCGCCGAAACCAGGTCGAACGGCCCGTCGGGAAGGGTTTTGGTGAGATCGTGGTGCTGGAAGTCGATGCGTCCCAGCACTCCTCGGGTTTGGGCGTCTTCGGCGGCGCGGGCCAGGGCGGTGGTGGAGACGTCGACGGCCACGACCTGCCAGCCGTGCTCAGCCAGCCACATCGCGTCGCCGCCCTCGCCGCAGCCCAAGTCCAGTGCGCGCGAACCGGTCAGTCCGCTAACGATCTCGGCGAGGCGGGCGTTGGGGCGCCCGCTCCAGATTCGCGGCTTCTCCGCGTAGAGGGTCTCCCAGTGCGTGTGGTGATCGGTGTCCATGGCCCAAGCTTGTCGATGCCACGCCTGAGTGGCAAGGTTCTTTGCCATGCAGGCAAACGACGATGTCGATTCCAGGGTGCGCAGGCGGCTGCGCGAACTGCGCGGCCGGCACGGTCTGACCCTCGAGGATGTCGCGTCCCGGGCCGGTATCGACTCCTCAACGCTGAGCCGGCTGGAGTCCGGTAAGCGCCGGCTGGCCCTTGACCACCTGCCCCGGCTTGCCGCGGCGCTGTCGGTGAGCACCGACGAGCTGCTCGGCGCGCCGGAGACCGTCGACCCCCGGGTCCGCGCGCCGTCGCACACCCGCCACCTGGTCACCTACTGGCCGCTGACCCGCCACGGCGGAGCCGGCGGGCCGCAGGCCTTCAAGATCCGCATCAGCGCACGGCGGCGTACGCCGCCGGCCGAACTGCCCACCCACGAGGGCCAGGAGTGGCTTTATGTGTTGTCCGGTCGGCTCCAGTTGATCCTCGGCGAGCAGCATTTCGTCATCGAGCCCGGCGAGGCGGTGGAGTTCAGCACCTGGACCCCGCACTGGTTCGGCGCGGTCGATGGCCCAGTGGAGGCCATCATCCTGTTCGGTCCGCATGGTGAACGAGTCCACCTGCGCCCGTAGGATTCAGCTCAGATACGAGGTCTGGTTCACCAGCCGCACCGAGGCGTTGCCGTCGGGATAGAACTCCGCGATGCTCAGCGACGCCAGGTCCAGGTGCAGCCGGTGCAGGATGCTGGTCCCGGCGTCCAGCGCCAGTCGCAGCATCGTCTTGATCGGCGTCACGTGCGACACCACCAGCACCGTTTTGCCCGGATACTCGGTGAGGATCCGCGTCCGGACCCGCTGAACCCGTTGCTGCACATCGTCGAAACTCTCCCCGTCCGGCGGGCGCAAACTGGTGTCTCGCAGCCAGTGCCCGTGCAAGTCCGGGTCGCGTTCGCGGGCCTCCCCGAACGTCAGCCCTTCCCAGGCGCCGAAATCCGTCTCGATCAGCTCATCGTCGACCGTGATGCCCAGACCGAGCGCCGTGGCTGCGGCCGCCGCGGTGTCATAGGCACGCCGCAGCGGTGACGTGATCACCGCGTCGATGCCGCCACTCTCGGCCAGATAGCGCGCCGCGGCATCGGCCTGGCCGCGACCTGTGTTGGTCAGCTCGGGGTTGCCGCGGCCGGAATAGCGCCGCTCGCGGGAGAATTGGGTCTGCCCGTGCCGCAACAGCAGCACGCGCGTGGGTGCGCCCTGATTGCCGGTCCAGACCGCAGGCGGCACGGCGACCGCCGCGGATGCCGGCTCGGCGGCAGCGGCCTGCGCATCCATCGCAACGTTGGCCAGGCGGTCGGCATACGAGTTCTGTTCGCGCGGAATCCATTCGTAGGTGACCGAATCGAATGTCGACGCCAGCGCACGGGCCTGCTGTTGCAGCTCGGCCATCGCAGGGTGTTTGACCTTCCAGCGGCCGGACATCTGCTCCACCACGAGCTTCGAATCCATCGACACGCCAACCTCATCGGCGCCAAGGCGGCGTGCCTCCTCCAGCCCCGCGATGAGCCCGCGGTACTCGGCGACATTGTTGGTGGCAATCCCGATCGCCGCACCGTGCTCGGCCAGCACACTCTGGTGATCGGCCGACCAGACGACACAGCCGTAGCCGGCCGGGCCGGGGTTACCCCGCGATCCGCCGTCGGCCTCGATGAGCACCTTCACGCCTACGCCCCGCCGATGCGCAACAGGATCGCCTGGCACTCCGGGCAGCGAACGACGTCGTCCTCCGGCGCGGCCGAGATCCTGGCCAGCTCACCGCGATCGAGCTCGATGCGGCACGCACCGCACCGCTTGCCCAGCAGCCGCGCCGCACCGGCGCCCGATACGGCCCGCTGCCGCTCGTAGAGCTGGACCAGGCCCGAATCCAGCCCAGCCACGATCTGCGCCCGACGGCCTGCCTGCCCGGTACGAACCCGCTCGATCTCGGCCAGCGCATCATTACGGGCTTGCAGTGCCGCGGCCAGATCAGCCTGCAGCGCTTCGATTTTCGCCACCTCCACGGCCTGATCCCCGGCCAACTGTTCGAGGCGCTCCATCACCTCGATCAACGAATCCTCCAGGCTGGACTGCCGGCGCTCGAGGGTCCCCAGTTCGTGCTGCAGCTCCTCGAGCTGTTTGGGACTGGTGGTGCCGGAATCGAGTAGTTTGCGGTCCCGGTCCTCGCGCTGGCGCACGCCGTCGATCTCGGATTCGAACCGCGTCACCTGAGCTTCGACGTCCTCCCGTGCAATGCCCAACGCCGCCAGCCGATCCCCCACCTCGCGGTGGGCGGCCTCCACGGTGTCGTAGGTCTGTTGCTCGGGCAGGTTGGCCGCCCGATGGGATAGCCGAGCCAGCTCAGCATCCAGCTCGGCCAGCTCCAGGAGCGAATGTTGCTGCGCCAATTCAGCTTTCACAGCGTGCCTCTCGAAACATCGATATTCCACGGGTCGGTGCGCAGGTCGCAGACACCGACCGTCAGCGCCGCACCGAAATGACTCCTCAGCAGCGCGGCGGCTTGCCCGCACCACGGATACTCGCTGGCCCAGTGTGCGACGTCGACCAGGGCGACGCCACTGGCCCGCCGGTGCTCGTCGGCGGGATGATGACGCAGGTCGGCGGTCACGTAGGCGTCCACGCCCGCGGTAGTCGCCGCACCCAGCAGCGAATCGCCCGCACCACCACACACCGCCACCCGCGCCACCGGAGCGTCCGGGTCCCCGGCCGCCCGCACCCCCCAGGTCGTCTGCGGCAGCACCGCGCCCACCCGGGCGACGAAATCGGCGAACCGCAGCGGTTGCGCCAGCGTTCCAACCCGGCCGATCCCCACACCGGCCGGCAGCGCAGCCAGCGGCACCACATCGAACGCGGGCTCCTCGTAGGGGTGTGACGCATGGATCGCGGCAAGCACCTGGGCCCGCAGCCGGGCCGGCGCCACCACCTCGACACGGTCCTCGCCGGCACGCTCCACCGATCCGATCGACGGTGTCGCGCCGGCGGCGAACACGGCCGCCCGGACCGCGTCGGCGTCAGCGCCGGGCACCAGGATCACCCACTTGTCGGCGTTCTGACCAGTGGCCGGATCGAGCACGGCGTCGACCGTCAGCCCCAGCACCTCGGCCAGCGCGTCGGACACGCCAGGGTTGGCCGAGTCGGCGTTGGTATGGGCGGTGAACAGCGCGGCATCATCGCGGATCAGGTGGTGGATCAGCGCACCTTTCGGGGTGCTGGCCGCCACCGTGTCCACGCCGCGCAACAGCAGCGGGTGGTGGGCCAGCAGTAGTCCACGCGGTCCGACCGTCGCCGCCACCTCGGCGGTGGCGTCGACGGCCACCGTCACGGAGTCGACCACGCCGTCCGGGTCACCGCACACCAGCCCGACCGAGTCCCAGCTGTGCGCCAGTCCAGGCGGGTACGCGGCGTCGAGCACGGCGATGACCTCCGCCAGTTTCACGCCCATAGCGCTATCACCACCACGCCAAGAACAGTAGTGCGCGGCGATCGGCAACAATGGAGCGGTGACCAGCACGGCCTCCGACACCCGCCCGCAGTTGGTGATCTTCGATCTCGACGGCACCCTCACCGACTCGGCCGACGGCATCGTGGCCAGCTTCCGGCACGCGTTGACCGCGATCGGCGCCGACGTGCCCCCCGGTGACCTGGTCGGCCGCATCGTCGGCCCGCCGATGCACCTGACCCTGGCCGGCCTGGGTCTTGGCGAGCGCGCCGACGAGGCGATCGCGGCCTACCGCGCCGACTACACCAGCCGGGGCTGGGCGATGAACAGCCTGTTCGACGGCATTCCGCAGCTGCTGGGTGACCTGCGGGCGGCCGGGGTGCGACTGGCGGTGGCCACCTCCAAGGCCGAGCCGACGGCCCGGCGGATCCTCGAGCACTTCGAGCTGACCGAGTACTTCGACGTGATCGCCGGCGCCAGTGTCGACGGGTCACGCTCCAGTAAGGCAGACGTGGTGGCGCACGCGCTGGGCCAGCTGCATCCGCTGCCCGAGCGGGTGCTGATGGTCGGCGATCGCGCCCACGACGTGCAGGGCGCCGCCGAGCACGGCATCGACACGGTCGTCGTGGGATGGGGCTACGGCGCGACCGATTTCCTGGAGCCGCACGCTGCCGAGGCCGCGGCCGCCCATGTCCCGACGGTGTCGGCGCTGCGCGAGGTGCTCGGTGTCTAGCCGGCGGGCAGGCCCCGGGGATCAGACCGAGCCGTTGCACGTGACGTTCGTGTGCTCGGGCAATATTTGCCGCTCGCCGATGGCCGAGAAGATGTTCGCCCACCAGATCGACCAGCGCGGCCTTGCCCATCTGGTCCGGGTGAGCAGCGCCGGAACCGGCAGCTGGCACGTCGGAGACGGGGCCGACGAGCGGGCCAATGCCGTCTTGCGCCAACACGGCTATCCGACCGAGCACTCGGCCGCGCAGGTGGACGACGACCATCTCGGAGCCGACCTGGTGATCGCGCTGGGCCGCAACCATCTGCGGATACTGACCCACCTCGGGGCTGCGCCCGAGCGGGTGCGGCTGCTGCGGTCGTTCGATCCGCGCTCGGGTAAGCACGCCGACGACGTCGAGGACCCCTACTACGGCAGCCACGCCGATTTCGAGGAGACCTTCACCGTGATCCAGGCGGCCCTGCCCGGCCTGCACGCGTGGGTCGACGAGCGGCTGGCCGCCGACGGTCTGACCGGCTGATGAAGCGGTTGACGTTCCTGCTGCGCCCGGGCTGGCTGGCCCTGGCGTTGGTGGTGGTGGCGTTCGCTTATCTGTGCTTCACCGTGCTGGCTCCGTGGCAGCTGGGCAAGAACACCAAGACCAACCGGGAGAACTCGCAGATCGAGAACTCGCTGAAGGCAGCCCCGGTTGCGGTGACAACACTTCTGCCGCAACAGAATTCATCGGCGCCCGATGCGCAGTGGCACCGAGTGACAGCCACCGGGCACTATCTGCCGGCCGCCCAGGTGCTGGCCCGCCTGCGGGTGGTCGGCGGCGCACCCGCCTTCAACGTGCTGGTGCCCTTCACCGTCGACGGCGGACCGACGGTGCTCGTCGACCGGGGCTATGTGCTGCCTATCCAGGGAAACAAGGTGCCCGAGTTCGCCCCGGTGCCCGGCGGGACCGTGACGATCACCGCACGGTTGCGCGATTCCGAGACCGCGCCGGCCGGCAAGCCGCCGCTGCGCCAGGACGGTTTCACCCAGGTGTATGCCATTGACACCGCCGAGGTGACAGCGGCCACCGGGGTGCCGTTGGCAGGCTCCTATCTGCAGCTCGTCGAGAACCAGCCCGGCGTTCTCGGCGTCGCCGAATTGCCGCATCTGGACCCGGGGCCGTTCCTGTCGTACGGCATTCAGTGGATCGCGTTCGGGATCGTGGCCCCGATCGGGCTGGGCTACTTCGCGTATTCGGAGATCCGCGCCCGCCGCCGGGAGGCCGCGGCCGCCGCCGAGAAACCGTCGTCGGCCCCGGTCACGGTCGAGGACAAGCTCGCCGACCGCTACGGCCGACGGCAGTAAGGCCGATCGCAACCACCGCCGCGGCAGCCTGAACGGCCCGCGACAGCCGCACCGCCCGGCGCAGGTCGTCGACGCCGGGGACGTGGCCGTCCCCAAGCGTCGGGCGGATCTCCAGCTGATGGTGATATTGGGTCGGGCCGCCGAGACGCACCCCCAGCGCCCCGGCGAAGGTCCCCTCCACCACCCCGGCATTGGGGCTCGGGTGCCGCGCCGCGTCGCGGCGCCAGGCCCGCAGCGCGCCCGCCGGTGAACCGCCGACCAGCGGCGCGCACACCACCACCAGCACACCGCCCACCCGGGCCGCGACATAGTTGGCGGCGTCGTCCAAACGCGCTGCCGCCCAACCGAAACGGTCGTAGCGCGGGGAACGGTGGCCGATCATCGCGTCCAAGGTGTTGACACCGCGGTACACCATGACGCCCGGCACTCCCCCGACCGCCGCCCATAGCAACGGCGCGACATGCGCGTCGGAGGTGTTCTCGGCCACCGATTCCAGGGCCGCCCTAGCCAGCCCGTCGACATCGAGCGCCGACGGGTCGCGGCCGCACAGTGACGGCAGCAGCGCCCTGGCGCCAGCGATATCACCGGTGGCCAGCAGGTCTGCCAGCCGGTCGCCGGTGCGGCCCAGCGTGGTTCCGCCCAATGCGGCCCAGGTGGCCGAGGCTGTCGCTGCCGCCAGTCCGGGACCCCTGGCACCGCGTTGGGTCAGCACACCGGCGATGGCAAGCCCGCCCAGCAGGAGTCCGGTATGCAGCGCGCCTGCGGCCCTGCTGTCGCGGTAGGTCAGTTTTTCGAGTGCGGCTGCACACCAACCGAACCCCGCGACGGGGTGACCACGTACCGGATCACCGAGAGCCACATCGGCCAGCTGGGCCGCGAGGATGCCAACACCCCTCCACCGTCTGCGCGCAAACACCCCGGCACTCTCTCACACGTGGTGTACTGCCGTTATGAGGCCGCGATGATGCGCCATCCGAGGCGGGTCTCCGACCTGCTCAATCCGGCCGCGACGCTGGCTCCGGCCGCCAATGTGATCATGCAGCTGGCCCACCCTGGCGTCGGTTACGGCGTCCTGGAGAGTCCGGTGGACACCGGCAACGTCTACAAGCATCCGATCAAGCGAGCGCGCACCACGGGCACATATCTGGCCGCGGCCACGATCGGAACCGACGCCGACCGCGCCCTGATCCGCTCGGCGGTGGATACCGCCCATGCGCAAGTCCGCTCGACGCCGGCCAGCCCGGTGCCCTACCGCGCCTTCGATCCGCAGCTGCAACTCTGGGTGGCGGCGTGCCTGTATCGGTACTACGTCGACCAGCACGAGTTCCTCTACGGCCCGCTCGACGACGCCGCGGCCGACGCGGTCTATGCCGACGCCAGCCGTCTGGGCACCACGTTGCAGGTACGGGAGAGCATGTGGCCGGCCGACCGCGCGGCCTTCGACGAATACTGGAAACGCTCATTGGAGGACCTCGCCATCGACCCGCCGGTGCGCGAGCACCTCAAAGGTGTTGCCGCCATGGCCTTCATGCCCTGGCCGGTGCGGGCGACGCTGGGCCGGTTCAACTTGTTCGCGACCACCGGTTTCCTGCCGCCCGAGTTCCGCTCGATGATGCGCCTGACGTGGGGCGCCGACCAGCAGCGCCGGTTCGAATGGCTGCTCGCCGCGCTGCGGCTGGCCGACAAGCTGATCCCGCATCAGGCGTGGATCTTCGGTTATCAGCTCTACCTGTGGGACATGCGGGCCAGGGCCCGCCGGGGACTGCGGATCGTCTGACCGAAAGCCGTTACGAGGGGGAACATGTCGACCATAATTCTGACAGCCGGGACCGTTATCACGATGGATCCGGCGCGTCCCCGCGCGGAGGCCGTCGCGGTATCGGACGGGCGGATCGCGGCAGTGGGCTCGGTCGCGGAGTGCCGCGAAGATTACCCCGAAGCGGAGCTGATCGACACCGGCGTGGCCGCCCTGCTACCGGGACTTGTTGAACCGCACAGTCATCCAGTGATGAGCGGCGTGGCCACCCAGCCACCGGCCCGCTCCATCGCGCCCTGGGACGCCCCGAACTGGCCTGATGTCGAAGCCATTTTCGCCGACGCCATCGCCCACACCGACCCGAAGACACCGCTGCTGTTCGCCGGATTCGATGCACTGCTGCACAAGCGCCCGTCACCGAAAGCCCCCGAACTCGACCGCATCTTCGGCGAGCGTGTCACGGTGGTCTCCGACAACTCCGGGCACGGCGTGTATTTCAACACCGCGGTGATGAAGCAGCGCGGCTGGGACGTCAATCCCCCGGCCGATCCCGTCGGCGGTCACTTCGGCCGCAACCCAGACGGCAGCCTCGACGGCCAGGGATTCGAGACGCCGGTATTGATCGCCGTCGCCGGACCGATCCTGGCCGAGCTGGGCAACCCGCTGGTCAGCGCCGCCGAGTACTACGCGTGGATGGCCCGCGGCGGCTACACGTCAACCTCGGACATGACCTACGAGCCGAAGCTCAAGGCCGCCTATGAGGCGCTGGCCGCCGCGCCGTGCTGCCCGTTACGGATCAGCATGTGGGAGATGTCGACCACCGGAACGTACAACGACGCGGAAACCTTCAGCGCCGCAGAGACTTTACTGGTCAAGCAGGGCGTCAAACTCTGGACCGACGGGTCACCGTGGATCGGCAACATCGCCATCTCGTTCCCCTATCTGAGCACCGAAGCCACCAGGACCGCCGGCATCGACCCCGCGGTGGCCGGCGGAGTGCAGTCGATGAACTACAGCCGCGAGCAGCTCGACGCCATCCTTGACGTCGCGGCGCCCACCGGCTGGCAGATGGCATTCCACGCCAACGGCGATCTGGCTATCGAGCTGGCTCTGGACGCGTACGAGGACGCATTGGGGCGGCACAACCTGATTGGCACCGACCACCGTTGGCGGCTGGAGCATCTGGGGGCCGGCACCCGCGCGCTGTTCGACCGGGCCGCGCGGCTGGGCGTGCACGTCTCGATGGCGCCGTTCCAGTACTACTACTGGGGCGAGCTGCTCGACGGCCAGATCTTCGACCACGAACACGGCAGCAAGTGGGGAGCATTCGCCGACGCGGTGGCCTCCGGCGCGGTGGTCTCGCTGCATAACGACGGATCGGTGTCACCGCCCACACCGGTGCTGAACATCCAGACCGCGGTGACGCGACGGACCCGGGCCGGCAACGTGCATGGCGCCAACCAGTGCATCACACTCGACCAGGCACTGCGCGCCCATACCATCGACGCCGCCCGAACGCTGCACCGGGACAAGCTGATCGGATCACTGGAGGTTGGCAAGCTCGCTGATTTCACCGAGCTGACGGCCGATCCGTACGCGGTGGATCCCGCCCAGCTGGCGGACAAGGCTCAAGTGAGCGGCACCTGGCTCAGCGGCGAGCGCATCGATTTGGCCGCGTTCGTTGCCGCGGTCGGCGGCACCGATCCCGGCCAGCACGCGCAACTGGCAGAACAGCCCCGGCACACCTGCTGCTGACGTCGACCCCGCTCAAACCAGCGTGGTCTTCATCAGCTGGACGTTGTAGCTGCCCCAGATCGACAGGTTCCAGTAGATGTCCTGGCCGGTGGACAACGGATCCATCATCGGGGCGTAGAGACCCGGATACTGCGCCGAGGTCACCAGCGTCGTCGCAGCCGACCAGGTGCCCTGCGGTGAATCAGCGGTGCGGATCACTACGCTGCCAACGCTATTGGAGTACATCGCCACGTATTTGTTCAGATAGGTGTTGTACTGCACCGACATCTCGCTGACATGCCCGCTGGGGCCACCGACCCCGAATAGTCCGGCGACCCAGCCACCGAAGAACAGGCCCAGTTGGCCAAGGATGCCGCCGGCGTACTGGTTGCTGCGGGTCGCCGGCAGGATCGGGACCGCGGCGCCGGGCTTGCCGGCCACCCAGGTGTCGCCGTCCCAGTATTCGTATTTCGTCAGATCCAGGATGTCGGCCTCTTGGACCCGGGACACGTACGCCGAGCCCAGGCGCCCCGATGGAGTCCCGTAGGAGAAGACATATCCGGCGTCCGGTGAATCGGCGGGCGGTTTGACGAACGCACCTTGCTGAAAGTTCTGGTTTCCGTAGACGAACGGCGCGCTCGACCGCAGCCAGCTGGCCGCGCGAACGGTCTGCGGCGCGACGGTCCAGTTCTGGCCGTTGTCGTCGGAGTAGGCGATCGCGGAGTAGTTGGTGGTCCAGGCACCGCCGAAGTCCCAGGACCGGACCGACATGAAGTTGACGTACTGCCGTGCGCCGTACTGGTTGTCGTAGGGCACCGAGATGGCCGCGGTAGGGATGATCGTCACTTCGGATCCGAATGGACCGAGATATCGGGCACTGCCTGCGATCACCTGTTTGGACATCCCGGCCGAACTCAGGGGCGACCCGGCGAACGGATTGGTCGTCGAACCCGGAGCGAAGACGCGGCTGATCGGATCGACGGTGCGCAGCAGTACGTTCGAGCGCCACGAACCGGTCATGTTCGGACCGCTGAAGGTGTCCCCGAAGATCATCAGCACCTGGTGGTTGACGCCGGCCATGCCGTTGTCCCACATGATGCCGACGTCGGTGCCGTAGACGCCGAATCGGCTCGGCGTCACGGTGTTCGGTCCAGTCACCCAACCTTCTCTAGTGGTGACTGGTGCGGGGGCGACGGTGGTGGTCGCCACCGCCGTAGCGGTATCCGGCCGGGTCGGAGTCTTCGGAGTCTGGGATCTATTGTCGGACAGCATTTTCGCAGTACTTGGCGCGGCAGTCACACCCGGTCGGGACGCGGCCGTGGTCTTGAGTTTCGGTCGTGGTGAACGACCGACGGACGAGTGGGCGCTCGATGCGGCTTGACTCGTCGAGGGGCCGGAATCAGTCGCATCGGCCGAGGCGGTCCCGCAGCCAGCGGTCACCGCCGCGCCCACGCCCAGGGCCACCGCGAATCCGCCGATTCCGCCGACATAAGCCGCTGTTCGCATGGCCACCCCCGTTGCTCGCCGCGTGAGCATTTTATGCCGTCCCCCAATCGGCGGATGCACAATTCGGCCGGTACGCGGCCCAGTTGGTGGACAGACACCGCCGGTGGGCGGGCGCAGTATTCGTTTTGTGCCTCGCTCAACCAGGGCAGGCCCAGAATCTCGGAGGACACGATGACTGCACAGATCACCAAGCGTGCCGCAGGACTTGTCGCCAGTGTCGCCGCCGCCGGCGCACTGGCCCTGGGCCTGAGCTTTGCCCCCACCGCTAGCGCAGCCGATGGCTGCGGGATCGGCTACCACCTCGATGGCCCCAACTGCGTGCTGAACGCACCTGGCCCCAACGCCCACTTCATCAGCCCGAACTGCTGGATCAACGTCAACGGCGACGAACGCTGCTACGCCCCGTAACGGCAGACAATTCCATACCTTCCCGCCCGGGCCTCACGGCCCGGGCGGGAACATGTCTTCTGGACCTCTCGGAAGGGATATTTAGGGCGCTCGTTCGGGCGTATTGCGGGGCAAGGCGATACCGCTGCGGCATCGCGATGCATACCTTGTGGCCCCATGAGCACCCACTTCGACAAGTTCCTGATCGGCGGCCGGTGGACCACACCTAGCTCGAACGAAGAGATCGTTGTGGTCTCCCCCAACGACGAGCGGCGGCTGGGCAGCGTCGCCGCCGGGGTTCAGGCCGATATCGACGCGGCCGTCGACGCGGCGAGGGCCGCTTTCGACGCCCCCGGCGGTTGGCCGAACTGGCCGGCAGACAAGCGGGCCGCGGCAATGGAAACCCTTGCCGATGCCCTCGACCGACGGAGTGAACAACTCGCGCACGCCGTCAGCACACAAAACGGCATGCCAGTCGCGATCGCCGGCCAACTCGAGGCGGTCTTCCCCCAGGTGCTGTTGCGCTATTACGCACAACTGGCCCGCGCCGAAGAGTTCATCACCGAACGTCCTGGCCTGCTCGGTGGGCACACCACCATCACCCGCACCCCGGTAGGCGTCGTAGGCGCGATCGTGCCGTGGAATTTCCCGCAGGTCCTCAGCGCGTTCAAGTACGCCCCCGGGTTGGCTGCCGGCTGCACGTTCGTCATCAAGCCCGCACCCGAGACGGTATTCGACGCTGTCCTGTTCGCCGAGGCGGTCGCCGAGTCCGACATCCCGGCCGGAGTGATCAACGTGGTGCCGGGGGGACGCGAGACGGGCGCCTACCTGGTGGCGCACCCCGGAATCGACAAGGTGGCGTTCACCGGGTCCACCACAGCCGGTCGTGAAGTCGCCACGGTGTGCGGCGGATTGCTGCGGCCGGTGACACTCGAACTCGGCGGGAAGTCGGCGGCGATCATCCTCGACGACGCCGACCTGAACCTGGGTGTGATCGGCGAGAAGCTCTTCGCCGCAACGCTGCTCAACAACGGCCAAACCTGTTTCATCGGGACGCGAATCCTTGCACCGCGATCCCGCTACGCCGAGGTCGTCGACGTGGTGTCCGCATTGGCGGCCTCCCTGACGGTCGGCAACTCACTGGATCCGGCCACTCAGATCGGGCCGCTGGTCAGCTCTCGCCAGCGCGACCGGGTCGAATCCGCCATCGCCGCCGCCCAGCGCAGCGGCGCACGGCTCACCACCGGTGGTGGCCGACCGAACGGACTGGAGTCCGGATGGTTCGTCACGCCAACGGTTTTCGCCGACGTGTCCAACGACAACCCGGTCGCCCGCGAAGAGATCTTCGGGCCGGTGCTGACGGTCATCGGGTACGACGACGACGAGGACGCCGTGCGCATCGCCAACGCCAACGACTACGGCCTCGGTGGCTCGGTATGGACCAGCGACCCGCAGCGCGGGTTGGCAGTGGCCAAAGGCGTACGGTCGGGCACTGTCGGGATCAACCACTACCTGCCCGATCCGACCGCCCCGTTCGGCGGCGTGAAGGCCAGCGGACTGGGACGGGAACTCGGACCCGAGGGGTTGGCCGCATACCTGGAACTGAAGTCGATCTATCAGCCAGCCGAATGATCAGAGCGTGTGCGAGATACCGTCGAGGAGCTGGTTGAGCCCGATCAGAACTCCCCGACATGGCTTTCGTCGCCGCCATCGAAGGCACCGGCGTCCAATGCGGCGGCCCGCTTGTCGCCAGATACGCCCGGCCCAACGCGACCGACGAATATATGTTGGGAGGGTTGATCGTTCTCACGCCGAACATGAAGGAGACGAGCTGTGAGCATGGCATATCTGGCGCAACCCGAGCAGCAGCAGCAGCTGGAATGGCTAGACGGCGGCACGCTGGCAATGTTGCTTGACGGCAAGGCCACTGACGGCCAGTTGATGATCGGGCGTTTTGATGTGAGCGAAGGCGAAGCCCCGCCCTTCCATAAGCACACTCGCGAGGACGAGGTGTTCATGCTGATCAAGGGCACCGCCCTGCTCTGGTACGACGACCAGGAGATGGAGCTGTCGGAGGGCGGGATCGTCTTCTTGCCCAAGAACATTCCGCACGCGTATCGCATCACGTCAAAAAGGGCGGATCTGCTCATGATCAACACGCCAGCAGGTATCGAAGGCATGTTCCGCTACTCCGGCCGTGACAAAGCAACGCCTCGCCCGGAAGGCTTCGAGATCTCGCCCGCGCGGTTGGCGGAGGGAGCCGAGAAGTTTGGGCAGATCATCATGGGCCCACCGCGCTAACGCCGACAGCCAGAACGTTAGCGTCTCCGCGATGCCTTGCCTGCCAACTTTGCGGTCACTCTGTCTCCGTCGGCGTGAACGCGATGTGCAGTTCGCTGAGCCCGCGCATGATGAACGTCGGCTCGTATCGGTAATGCCGGTCGCCGGCCGGACCATGGTCGGACTCCGAGATTCTGATATCGGTCATGCGATCCAGAATCCGGTTCAGCGAGATCCGTCCCTCGGCCCTGGCCAGTGGTGCACCCGGGCACGAGTGCGCGCCACGGATGAACGCGATGTGCTCGCACACATTCGGCCGGTTAGCGTGGAATTCGTGCGGCTCGTCGAACTTGTCGGCATCCCGATTGCAGGCGCCGGGCAGCAGCATGACGGTCGTGCCGGCCGGGACAGCCACATCGCCGATAGTCGTTGTCGTGCGTGCCATCCGGAAGTGCGCCTTGACCGGGCTCTCCATCCGCAGCGTCTCTTCGAGGAAGGCAGGAATCTTGCTGCGGTCCTCGCGTAGTGCCTGTTCGGATCCCGGGTTATCAGCGATGAACCGCACCGCCGAACTCACCAGCTTCGTCGTCGTCTCGCTTCCGGCGGCAAACAGGAAGGTCGACAGGTTCACCACATCCGCGAGATCGGGTGTCGACCCGTCTTCGTACTTGGCCAATGCGAGTCCGGTGAGCACATCGCCACGCGGTGCGCGCCTGCGTTCGTCGAGATAACGGTAGAACCTGTCGTTCAGCCACTCCAGCGGGTTGTGCGACGTGGGGCCTGCGAGCCGATCTCACCGACGTTCTTACCGGCGAACACCGCCGCGAAGTCCATGTGGTCCTCTGCCGGCACACCCAGCAGGTCGGCAATGACCAACAGCGAGAAGGGCTTTGCATAGTCGGCAAGGAACTCGCACTGCCCGTTGGCGAGGAAGGTGTCCAGCTGCTGATCGGCCAACCGCCACATGAAGTCCTCGTTTTCTTTGAGGCGCTTGGGCGTGAGTAGTGTGTTCATCAGGCCGCGGGTGCGGGTGTGCAGCGGCGGGTCCTGCGACGTGATGTGTTCAGCCATCGGAACGTTCGCGCTGTGCTGCTCGATCAGCTCGGTGACGTCATCGGACTCACCCGGCGTGATCGGCATGCCCGAGAATGGTCCGGCGACCGATACACAGGACGAGAACGCCGGGTTCTTGTACACACTCAGGGCGGCGTCATACCCGGTGATAGCCAGCACGTTGAAGGCGGTGGCCGGCACGACCGGACATTTCGACCGCAGGTGATCAAAGTACGGATACGGGTCGGGTACCAGTGTCTCGTCGGTGAAAAGTCCACGACGTCAAAGTCGGAGCCGTCAGGCCGGCGACCATCCACAGGGGGCAACGATCCGTCCTCAATTCGCCTGGTAGGACAACGATTTAATCTCGATTGCCCCATCACCGTCGATCCGGTGAACGAGATCATGTCCGCCTTCGGCGACAGCGTGAGTTCCTCGCCGCAGAAATGTTCTGACGCGGTCGATGATCTCCTCGGTCGCCGGGTTGATGTTGGCGAAGGTTCCGGCCTTACCGCCGACGAGCTTGCCGTCGATCATCATCTTCGGCTCAAAGCACACATCAGCCACAGTTTCTGCCCATCGGGTACAAAACCTAACTTTTGTTCGGACCCTACCCAGTCCCTCACCCGCCGTCAACGATAAAGCAGCCTGCGGACGCGCAGCAGTACAGCGCACCGAGATACTGACGGTCCGCGGCCGCGCTGATCACCGTCTCCGGGCCGAAGACCGACGCTAACGCAATGTCAGCCACAACAGGCTGCCCAGTCCAGCCAGAATGCAGTAGATGGCAAAGGGAGTCAGCGTTCGAGTTTCGAAGTAGCGAGTGAGAAACCGCACCGCGAGATAGGCCGCGGCGAACGAGGCGATGCTGCCGGCAAGCACTTGGCCACGGATCCCGTCCCCAAGTGGACCGAGTAGGTCGGGAATCTTCAGAACGCCCGCGGCCATAATCACCGGTGTCGCAAGCAGGAAGGAGAACCGCGCGGCTTCTTCATGCGAGAGCCCGCGCAGCAAGCCGGCGACCATCGTCACACCGGAACGGCTGATGCCCGGTAAGAGTGCCAGAACCTGAGCTGACCCGACGACCAATCCCTCGAGCAAAGGCATGTCAGCGATGCGCGCGTCGACAGCATCTAAGCTTGACGCCGACTGTACGACCGCGCTAGCACGTTTCCGAAGCCGTTCTCCCACAAACAGAATGACGCCGTTGGCGATCAGGAAACTGGCTGCCGGTATCGGACGACCCAGTGTGGTCCGGAACAGATGTTCCAGCGCCAGGCCGCTGACGCCGACGGGGATCGTCGCAACGATCACCAGCCACGCCAGACGCTCGGCGGGCGAACTGATCCGGCGGTACCGCAGCGAGGTTACGAAGCCGCCGATGATCGCCACCCAGTCCCGCCAGAAGAACATCAACAAGGCGAGCGCCGTCGCCACATGTAGCCCGACGATGAACGCCAAATAGGGTGATTCGGGTGCGGAGACGTCAAGGTCTTGCGCCCAACTGCGACCCATCAGTGCCGGCACCAGTATCGAGTGCCCGAGACTGGACACCGGGAAGAGTTCGGTGACTCCCTGAAATGCGCCCACGACGACCGCCTCCAGGTAGCTGAGATGAGCGCTCACGGTGTCCCGCCAACCACCGGGCGGCTCGCCCGGGTCGGACGTAGGAACAGTGTCAGGACCATTACCGCGCCGTAGCACAGCAACACGATCAACACCGCCATACCGGTTTTCAGCTCACCCGAGATGGATGCGCCGATATACACAGCCACAAAGATCGCTGCGACCATCGCAATCGCCGTGCCCACTCCGATTTGATCAGGAATGCCACCGGGGTCAACACCACGATGCCGGTCTCCAGCCCTTCCCGCACCCCGATCAGCGCACTGCCGAGCAACTGAGCGTTAATCGACGAGACTCCTCCGCCGATGACGCGATTGTCTATCACACAGCGCCTTCCGCTCTAGCGATGGCCGAGGGGTGCGGATGGCCCATTCTTGCCTAACCTAGTGCCGGCTAGCTGAAGGGACGCTGAGAGTCAGCCGTCAGCCGCGCAGGCGGTAGCCGACGCCGCGCACTGTTTCGATGCTGTTGGTCCCGAATGGGGTATCGATCTTGCGTCGTAGGTACCCGACGTAGACCTCGACAAGATTATCCGGGCCGTCGTAGAACTGGTCCCACACATTGCGCAGGACGTCAGCCTTGGTTATCACCATGTCCTTGTGCCGCATCAAGTACTCCAACACGCCGAATTCGCGTGGCGTCAGGGCAATCGGTGAGCCCTGACGGTCAACCGAGCGGCGGCCGGGATCCAGCGAGAGGGTTCCCGCCGTCAGGACGACAGGGCGTTCCGGTGCACCGCGGCGCACCAACGCCCGCAGCCGCGCGACGAGCACACTGAAGGCAAAGGGCTTGGTCATGTAATCGTCGGCGCCCAAATCGAAGGCATCGACCTGGTCGTACTCACCGTCCTTGGCGGTCAGCATCAAGACCGGAGTCCACACCCCCTGCGCGCGCAGCCGTCGCAATACCTCATATCCGCTATGGCCCGGCAACATGATGTCGAGAACGACAACGTCGAAGTGGTCCTCGGTCGCGGCATGGAGTCCCTCCACTCCGTTATCGGCGGCGACTACGACGAAACCTTCGGCCCGCAAACCCATCGACAGCGTCGCCGATAAACGTTGCTCATCTTCAACGAGCAGGACCCTCACACCGTGAGGCTACCGTCAGCAGAGCCCCGATCACTTCAGAGTGGCCAGCAACGTGGTTAGTGCCTGCGTCTCGGTCGCGGCGTCGGGATTGCTCGCGCGCAGCGACGACAACACATCGTCAATCTGCCCATCCACAACGGTCCAACCGGTGTCGTCGAGTGACTTCAGGGTGGATTGGTCGTGATCCCATGCGGTCTCGAGGTCAGTGATTCGTGTCTTGGCACCGGCTTGATCACCGGCTTGGACCATCACAAGCGTGTCGTGCGTGATGGTGCGAAACTTCACGACCTCGGCCGGGGGAAACTCTGCCGTGGCCGACTGACCCGCGGGAAGTGTCGCGGTCACCGAAGGCGCGGCCTCCGAATCCGTTTCGGCTGACGCCGCATGCGGCCGCCCAGCGGTCCACACGAGTAATGCGCCGCAAGCAATCGCGACCACCACGTAGTACCCCAGCATGATCCGTTCGCGCGCCGGATTCCCTTCCAGCTCAGGCTTCTCCGCCACTGATTCTCTGATCACGTCGGCACGGGTGACGGAAAGGAGGATGACGGTGGCCGATATCGCAACCAGGAACATCACACTGGTAAGACCAACACCCAAACCAAGACCCTGCTGCTCACGTGGGAAGCCAAGCCAGTCACCAATATTCGCGCCAAGTGGGCGCGTCAAGATGTAGGCGAGCCAGAACGACAGGACCGCGTTCGCACCCAATCGCCAGCCGATCACGATCGCGACGATCAGGCCGGCCGGCAACAGCACTGAGGTGCCGGGGCCCCATCCAGTAAGTTCGAGTGTCCAGTCCCCCACGGCGGTTCCCAGGGCGAACGTCACGAGCACTGCAACCCAATAGAACAACTCTCGCGGCGTGGTGTTGATGCTGTGGATCGACAGCGTTCGTTCCCGGGCATACCAGACGCCGAAGACGACGGTCAGCACCGCCGCAAATACAGTGGTACTGACTGCGAGCTGAACGCCGAGGCCGTCGGTGAGGATGTCCGTGTAGAGCGTGCCCGTCACGCTGATGACGACGACCACCAGCCAGTAGACCACGGGCACATAGCGATCGAGGTATAGCTGCCATGCCAGTACCACGCCGAGGGCGATTGTGAAGATGAGCGCGGTCGCAGCCAGCCCCACGCCCAGGGTCATGTTTATCCAGTCCGCGAAACTCTCCCCGACAGTCGTACACAAGACCTTGATTATCCAAAACCACACCGTGATCTCGGGAACCTTGCTTTGCATGACGCGCCTTGCGCTGGTGGCGATTCTCGTCGTCTCGGTCACTCGGCCGATGCTATGGGGATCTCGCTGAAGTGATGCTGAGAAGTTTGGCGCGCCGGCTCCGCGGGCCCAATGTTGCTCGGACCGCTCGAAGAGTTTCGTTGGTCGCACAATCGGCCGGTGTGCAGGCCACCGCTCCGATGAACAAAGGTATCGCGCATTCACCGTGGGGCTGTGGGAAGTGGTTGCTGAACACACGCTGAGAACCATCACGCGTGCACCGTCCGGTGCTGCAGAGTGGGTGGGGTGAGCCTGCGCATGCCGCGGTGGAGTATCGCCACCCGATCCGCCGTCATCGCCGGTGTGGTCGTACTTGTGGCACTGGCGATCGCCGGTGCGGGTTTGACTGCGCTGTTTTACCGGTCGTTGATTGCCGGCGTCGATGCGGCTGCGTCTGGGCGAGTGCGCGATGTCGCCGCGGGATTGCAGGAAGACCCGCCAGCCCAGCTCGACGATCCACTGCTCGCGACGGATCAACGGATCGATGAAGTGCAAATCATCGACACGCATGGCGCGGTCGTCCGCAAATCCGATAGCGCCCCCGACAATCCGTTGGTCGCGCCCGACAAGATTGGCAACACACTGCTCGTGGGGATAGTCCCGGATCTCCCCATCGACAGCGATATGCGCATCAGTGCACAAACGCTCGACAGCCCCAACGGGCGGTTCACCGTTCTGGTCGCCGGCGGCGACGAGGCCGTGGAATCAACTGTCCAAACTGCTGCGATCCTGCTGCTGTTGGCCGCCCCGGTTGTCATGGGAGTGGCGGGAGTTGCCACTTACCGCCTCGTGCGTCGGTCGCTTCGCTCAGTCGACGCCATTCGGGCGCAGGTCGCCGCTATCAGCACGTCCGATCTCGCCGAACGGGTACCGGTGCCCAGCAGTAACGACGAGATCACCGCGTTGGCCCTCACCATGAACGACATGCTCGCCCGTATCGAAGCGGGCCATGCGGCTCAACGCCGATTCGTTGGCGACGCCTCACACGAACTGCGCAGCCCATTGACCGCGATCATTTCTGCTCTCGACGTCGCGATCGCTCACCCCGACCTGCTCGACGTCGACCTGGCCCGCGAAACACTCGTACCGGAAGCCCAACGGATGCGCACTCTCGTAGAAGATCTGCTGCTCTTGGCTCGGGCCGACGAGCGCGGTCTTGTCCTCCACCGAGAACTCGTCCGTCTCGACGAGATCGCGGTGGGCGAACTAGCCCGGCTGCGCCGCACCTGTACTCACGCGACACACATCCACGCCTGCGAGGTGGAGCTGTCCGGCGACGGCCGCGCACTGTCTCGGGTAGTACGTAACCTGCTTGAAAATGCTGCCCGCCACGCCTTCTCGCGTGTCGAAATTGTTGTATCGGAGGATTGCGATTTCGCTGTTCTGACAGTGTCGGACGATGGGCCGGGAATCCCGCCTGCCGATCGACTGCGGGTATTCGACAGGTTTGTGCGCCTCGATAGCGCTCGCTCACGTGCAGGTGGCGGAACAGGGCTCGGATTGTCGATCGCAGCCGAAATCGTCAACGCGCACGGAGGCACCATCACCGTCGCCGATCGGCTCGGCGGCGGCACCGTCGTGAAGGTTCAGCTCCCACTGAGGGCCGCGTCGGACTCCAGCCGGTAACCGACCCCGCGAATCGTCTCGATCGTGTTGGTACCGAAGGGGATATCGATCTTTCTCCGTAAGTAGCGGACATAGACTTCGACGATGTTGTCCGGCCCATCATAGTGGGGATCCCACACGCCCTCGAGAATGTCGACCTTCGTGCACACAGCATCCTTGTTGCGCATCAGATACTCGAGCAGTCCAAACTCGCGCGGACTGAGGTCGATTGGTGTACCGGCACGTTCGACGATGTGCCGGGCCGGGTCGAGGCTCAGATCGCCGGCGGTCATCGCGACCGGACGCTCGGGTGCGCCGCGGCGCACCAATGCACGCAGCCGGGCAACGAGAACCACGAACGAGAAAGGCTTAACCAGATAGTCGTCGGCGCCCAGGTCGAAGGCGTCAGCCTGGTCGTACTCACCGTCCTTGGCCGTCAACATCAACACCGGTGTCCAGACTTCGCGGGCTCGCAGCTGCCGAAGCACCTGATAGCCACTCAGTTCCGGCAACATGATGTCCAAGACGATGACGTCGAACCGATTCTCGGTGGCTTGCCACAACCCCTCGGGACCGGTCGCCATGTCAACCACCATGAATCCCTCAGCGCGAAGTCCCATCCTGAGGCTGGACGCGACGTGGGGCTCGTCCTCCACCAGCAGGACCTTCAACTCAGTGAACCTCCCCTATCCGACGACCGACCATCACCGGCGCCGCCGAACGGCCGACGCGCCAAACTTGGCTCGGAAATCCGCGCATCGGTGTCAACGAGAGCAGATCGAATCTCCGAAGTGGCGCGCCGGCCTCACTCGGCGGGCCCGAGTCCTGTCCCATCGACCATTGACCGGACATCGCCACGATGTCAGTTCACCGCTGAGAGAACGCTGAGCAGCCGTTACCGGCAGGTGAGAAGGATTCTCCCAACCAATCCCAGGTGCCGCTCAGTGGGCGCTACACGATCGGCAGGCGCAGCCGCCTCCTAACAGCGGAGGGTCAGGAGCCAAACAGATCCTTGTTTCTCTGAATTGCGATGCCGTCGCCTGAATCGGACACGTGCTGAGGGAGTCAGTTCATGTTCCAGGGTTCGCCGTAGGTGGTGACGCTGTCACCGGCCTTGGAGATCAGCCGGGCGAACGGGCGCAGCAGCACACCGCCGGCGGCACCGGTGACGGTGCCGTGGGCGTTGGCCACGGCCACCGAGCCGTTGGGGCCCGAGACGTCCACCGAGAAGGTGGCGACTTCCTGGATACCGGGGCCGTTGCCTAGATCAGCGCTGATCGAGACACCCGGGAACAGATTTGGAGTGATGACCTGATTGAGCGGGTGGAAATTGGTCGGCGAGATACTCACGTCGTCGAGCAGGATGTTGGGCGTGGTGTAGCTGAAGTTGATGCCCACACCCAGCGACCACGGGAAGCCGACCTGGTAGCCCAGCTCCAAGGTGCCCGCGAAGTCATCGGCGCCCGGGCCGACCACGCTGTAGACAGCCTTGCCGGAGTGGAACCACTCACGAGTCAGCCGGTTGCGGTCCAGGGGGAACACGCCATTGAGGAAGGTGTCCCACTGCTGAATCGTCATCGTGCGGCCACCGCCGTCGACCAGACTCAGCTCGTTATCCAAACCCGCGTGGGCGGCCCCAGGACCGACGTACAGAGCTGCAACCACAGTCACGACCGCAACTGCCACTCGCCCGATGATCCTCATACTCCTCCGTCGTTGGTTCCGTGATGCCACCTCGTGGCCACCGTCGATCGCACTAAAGCAGCTGCCCAAGGCAGCCAAACTTCCCGTGCGCTCATCGATGAATCACTCGGGGCGGCGAGCATCGCATTTACTCGCTTAGAAGACGCTGAGAGACGCGCAGCGAAATGCACCCATCGTCGTAGCGGTGGCTGCCCTTCACTGCGTCTCTCGGCGCTTTCGCAGGGGGAGTTGCCGACTTTGGGACCATGATCGGTGCGCGACAGCCCACCGCATTCGTCACCAACCCACCGATCGGGCGTCCCGATCAATCACCTGAGTCGCGGCAATGACGCCCGCGTCGTGTGCGCGGGCCACCCAGTTCGTCAGGCCAATTCCGAAGGGACGATCCAGCTTTGACACGTGGTGAAGTTTCGCCGCGAGCGGCACGTCGATCCCGACCGACCGCGACCAGTCCGTCGAGAACACGGCACCTCGTGCCTCAGACGTAGCGGTTACGCCCGGCGAACACGCCCAGGGTGATCTGCACGGCGTAGACGGCCAACACCATGATGAACGGGACCGTCCACCCGCCGGTCACATCATGCAGCGTCCCGAACAGGAATGGGCCGATGCCGGCCAGCAGATAGCCGTAGCCCTGCGCCATCGCCGACAACTGGACAGTGTCCTCGGGCGTGCGCGACCGCAACGCGATGACAGTCAACGCCAACGAAAACACGCTCATGCCCATGCCCACCAGCACACTCCACAGCAGCGGGCTGAAGCCCGGAGCGACCAGCAGGCCCACCACGCCGGCGACGCCGCACACGCCCAGCGCGGCGATCCACCCACTCTGGTGGGCCGAGCGAGCCGCCATCGGCGCAAGGATGAGGCTGATCGGCACCGCGATCACCGAGAGCAGCCCGACGAGCATGCCCGCGGACGTCTTGCTCACGCCGTTGTCGATGAACACTTCCGGCAGCCAGCCCATCATGATGTAGGCCAGCATCGACTGCGTCCCGAAGAACAGCGTGACAATCCAGGCCAGCCGATTCTTCAGCAGCGACCGATGCTCTCTGGTGCCAGCCCCATCGTCGGCGGGACCATCGACGCGGCGCGCGACGATGAGCCACGCCAGCAGCGCGACCACGGCCAGCACGGCCCAGCTGCCCAATGCCGGCCGCCAGCCACCAAACACATTCTCCAGTGGCGGCGTGATCGCCGAACCCAACGCTCCGCCGCCCTGCAACGCGGCGGTATAGATGCCGGTCATCAACCCCAGCCGAGCGGGGAATGACTGCTTGATCACCACCGGGATGAGGACGTTGATGACGGCAATGCCCGCGGTGGCCACCAACGTTCCACCGATGACGACGTAGGGGCCGTCGAGCACGCGAACCAGGAGCCCGACAATCAGAATGACCAGCGCCATGCTGATCGACCGGCCCAACCCGAACCGGCGGGACAATTTCGCGGCTGCCAAACCCGCACCCGCAAAGCACAATCCGGGCAGCGTCGTCAGGACACCGGCCCAGATCGCTGACGCGCCCAGCGCGCGCTGCATATCGCCGAGGACCGGTCCAACGCTGGTGACCGCGGGGCGCAGGTTCAATGCGGTGAGCACAACGGCGACGATCAGGACGGCACCGGCGGCGGCCCGTCCAGCGGGTGGCACCTCGACGGCGCCGTCCAGTTCGAGCGACAGGTCGTGCTCATAGCGGCTCACCGCGCTATCCTGCCATACATCCCATGATCGGATGAAAAGGGTTTTTCGATGCCGCTCGCCGCCGCACGCCCCACCGGGCTGGTCGACCACGTCATAGATCAGCTGCGACAGTCCATCGCGTCCGGTGAATGGCCAGTTGGGACGCGCATCCCAACCGAGCCGGGCTTGGCCTCAGCTCTCGGCGTCGGGCGCAACACCGTCCGGGAGGCCGTCCGCGCGCTCGCACACAGCGGGATCCTCGAGGTCCGCCGTGGCGATGGCACCTATGTCCGCGCCACCAGCGAGATTTCGGGCGCACTTAGCCGGATGTACGGATCGAAGCTCCGCGAGGTGCTGCAGGTGCGGCGATGCCTGGAGGTCGAGGGCGCGCGGTTGGCGGCGGCGGCCCGCACCGAGGACGACCTGGTTGAGCTGCGGGACCTACTCGCCCGCCGCGACGCACTGGATGGCGGGACCGACCGAGCCGAGTTCTCGCGAGCCGATGCCGATCTGCACTTCGCGGTGGTGCGCGCGTCGCATAACGCTGTCCTCATCGAGCTGTACCGCGGATTGACCGAGGCGGTGGCCGACAGCGTCGCGATCGCCAGCACGATGGACGCTTCCCAACATGTCGGCCACTCCGAGCTGGTCGATGCTATCGCCGAACGAGACGCCGACCGCGCCGGGCATGAGGCAGGCAGCTTCCTCGACGAGCTGATTGGCGAACTTCCAGAACAAGGGGCGCTTCACGCTTAATCTCTTGGGGCGCAATAGGACTCACTACGGTTTGATGCGGATCGGACCTGGGTTCCAGAGGCCGCTGCGGGTGGCCGTTCCGAGTTCGATGTGGGCTTCGGGGGCGTCGACTATGGGTTCGAATCGGCGCAATGACCCCCAGTCACGGCCCCAGTCCCGGGACAGGTAGGTCGGCATGACGTGCGCGCGCAACAGTATGTCGGTGATGCCCAGCGGTCCGCCGTTCTGGCCGGATTGCCAGGTGTCCGGCATTTCGATTTTGGCCGGATAGTCCGGGGAGATCCGGTAGGCGGGGACCTGGGTGACGCCGTTGGCGTGCAGCATGGGCTGCTGGCAGGGGAACACCAGTCCGACTGCCCAGTCCAACAAGATGGGCTGCGTAGAGCCGAGATACTCCTGCACGGAGCGCAACTCGGGTACTCGCGGTGGAGTGACCGCGACCCAGTCGCCGAGGTTGAGCGAACCGTCCTCGGCCACGATCCGCACGTAGCGCGCGTCCGCGGGAATCTGGTTGCGCGGAAAGCGCAGATTGCGCCAGGCGGGCTGGGGGCCGATGTCGTATGGGGTGAGACGACCGCCGGGTATGGGGGTGCCGTCGGAGTCGGGCGTCGCGTATTCGAGTGCGACAGTTTGAGCCGTGGTGTGACCGGAGAGCACGCTGTTGCCGGTGATCGTCCCCGCTGCGGTGATCACGACGAGCGGGTGAGCGGCGTCGGCGGCCGGGAGGCGATACCAGGCCGAGGTCAGGGTGCCGATTTGTTGCGGGCCGGCAGTGAAGCTGCCCGCCACCGGTACCGTCGCGGGGTCCAGCCCGTAGGGCAGTACCACGCTGGAGCCGTTGATCCCGGGCCGATCGAGAGCGGTGGGGGCGTCCCAGTCGTAATCAGTGCCGGACTTGGCTTGGCTCTGCCAGATCGCTTCGGCCAGTGTGTGTTCCGGAACCCCGTTGGGATTGAAGCCGGTCGAGTCAGTGCCTCCCAGCGGACCCAAGGGACCGTAGCGGCCCGGCACCGGAGTCAAGAAGCCGGTATTGGCATCGGGTTCGACCAGCACGTCATCGGCCAGTCCACAGCCGCCGGCCAGTTCGCGCAGGTTGGCCCAGCCGTTGGAATAGGTGGGGTATTCCTTGATCGCGCCGTACAGCATCGACCCGGCGGACACCACGACCATGATCGCCGCGGCGACCGGGACCGGTGCAGCGGTCAGCACACGGCCCACGCGAGACGGAGTTCCTTTCGGCGGCACAAGGTGCAGCCAGCCGGCATAGCCGGCGGCGAGCAGGCTGAACACCAGGAAGACAGTGCTGACGGTGACAGGTCCCCAACGCGGGCTGCTGTCGTTGAACGGCACTCCGTAGCTGGAGACGTACCAGAAGCCATTGGTGGAAGCGAAACACAGCGCCAGCACCAGCAGAACCACCGACAGGAATGCCGTCTGGTTGCGCGGTGAGCGCAGCACTGTCGGACCGAACAGCACGGTCGCCACAGCCGCCATCGCCGCACCCACCGCGGCGAAGAGACCGAAGTGGTGAATCCACTTGGTCGGGGCGAACGTCAACAGGAACAAGGTGGCGAAGATGACACCCATGAGGCGCCACACGGGGCCGACCGCTACACCGGGAATACGTTTGCGGCGCAACAATAAAAACATCGATCCGAACAGGCACGCGATGGTTATCAGGATCCCGAACCGCCGCGACAACGCGCCGTCGGTGGTTGGCAGGAACAGGTAGAAGTAGCGCAGGTTTTCGGTATACCAGGGCTGTGCCGGTCCGATCGCCGTGCGCACCGAGGTGGCCTCGCGGACCGCGGCAAGGGTCTGGTCGGCGAAGATCACGGTCAGCACCACCACGCCGGCGGCGGCCAGTGGCAGCAGAATCGGCCAGAGCCCCACTGCTTTGGCACGAGTGACGATGATGCGCACGATCAGACGGCCGCCGGCCAGCAGCACGGCCACAGCGATGATCCCGGTGGGCTGGATGCCAAGGGTGAACGCGGCCACCACGATCGCCAACCCCACCAGCGACGGGCGGCGGGTGATGATGGCGCGCTCCACCAGAATGTAGGTCAGCAGTGCCCCGGCCGCGATCTGACCTTCAGGTCGTAGCCCATTGTTGAAGGGCATCCAAGCCGCCAGGAAGACCAGTGCTGCCGCCCACACCGCGGCACGATTCCTCACAACTGCCCGACCGAGGCGGGGCAGGACCTCGCGGGAAAGCAGCAGCCAGCACACCAGCGCGCAGATCAGATCCGGCAGGCGCAGCCACAGACTGGCGTGGCTGACCTGGGTCATCGCCGCAATCAGGTCGTAGTACCAGCCGAACGGGTCTTCGGGGCTGCCGAACCAACGGAAGTAATTGGCCATATAGCCGGCATGGCTCGAGGTGTTCGCCATCCCGAACTGGTAACCGTCATCAGAAGATCCAGCTCCGGCGATGAACCAGAACACCGACAGTACGATCACCGTGACGTCGACCGTGGTCAAGGTTCGCCACCGGGCCGGGACGAGCCGTTGCCGGCGGCGCCCGTCGAGGCGGTCCAGGCGCCACAACGCCAGCAGACTGATGACGGTGCCCAGGACGCCGGCCACCATCGCCGCCAGCTTCAGCGGTGAGGGTGAGCTGGTGTAGCGGGTGTCGATCACCGCAGAGAAGGACAGGCCGGGCGGGGCGGGGCCGGTGAGATCGGTAAAGACTCCGACGATCTGCGGCCGCAGATTCGGGTCGGCGAACCCGCCGCGCAGTACTTCACCGGTATCGGGGTCGGTCAGTCCAGCGACCTCGGCGAATGTGCCTGCCATAGAGCTGGATACGTCCAGCGCCCCGCACTGCGGGCCGGCCATCCGGGTACGCGGCACGCTGAGGATGACGACGTTGCGGGCGATCACGTCGACCCGCTGGGCGGACGCGGTGACGAAGAGACCGTTCAGCGTCGCCTGCTTGCCGGCCGCCGGCGCTGTCGCGAACACCAGCCCACCTTCGGGCGGTATATCGCGAATCACGCTGCAGGGCACCGAAGCTGTCAACGAGATCGGCGTCAACGTGATCAACGGCGCGGTCACACTGCCGAGCTGACCCTGCTGGGGCCAGTGCAGGGTCGCCGTGGTCTGTATTACCGGCAACACCGGGATCAGCACACTGGCCACGAATCCCACCGCGCCGGCGATCATCGCGACCAGCCGGGTTGACCGCATTGGCCGGCCAGCACGGATCCTCGGCACCTCGACGTCGTCGCTCGCGGCGGTGCCGGCGTCGCGCATCACGCTCACCGGGCGCTCCCTGCCCACGCGTTCTGTCCCACCGAACCATCAGTATCTGAAGCAAGTGTTACAGTCAAGCGTGCCACGGCCGCTCGACCGCGTGAAGCGTGAGGAGCTTTTGGCCACTGCCGGTGCGATTTTGGCACGCACCGGGGTGGTCGATACCTCGCTGCGCGAGCTCGCTTCCGAGATGGGCACCAGCGCCAGGATGCTGGTCTATTACTTCGGCAGCAAAGAGCAGCTCATCCTGGAGGTCCTGACCCGTCAGCAGCGGGCCGCGATCCCCGGGACCGACGAGTTGGACCTTCCGGAATCAGTTGCAGCACATCGCAAGTGGTGCTTCGAGGACTGGCATGCGTGCACTCGGGGTGAGCGGCGCGACAGCCTGCGGGTGGTGCTTCAGGTGTTCGGTGCGGCCTGCGGACTCGACAGCCCCTACCGCGACTACACCTGGGACACGCTGTCCCTGCTGACCCGCAACTCCAAGGCCCGCCTGCAAGCTCTGGGGATGCCTGACGAGATCGCTGAAACCCGATCGCGGATCGCGCTGGCCGCCTTCCAGGGCTTCATCATCGAGTACTTCACCGCACCCGACCCCGCCTTCGTCGATGACACCTTCGCCAGGTTCGTCGACGAATTCCTCCTCGCACCGTGGGCACGGCCGAACCGTCGCCATCCCAGGAGCACGACTGATGACCCATAGCACCGGTGCCTCGAAACCACTGCCCGACCTGCGCCGCGGCCTGATCAGTGTGGTTGTCGGCCTCGGTGTGTACTACGGCGCCCGATATCTCGGGGCGACACCGCTGGAGGCGTTGCTGTTCAGTACAACAGCATCGGCACTGCGCCTGGCATATTCGGCGTGCAGAGCCCGCACCTTCGATCCCATCGCTGGGTTCCTGATGACCGCAGACGGCATCACACTCATCGTCGGTCTACTGTCCCGCTCGCCGACCGTGACGATGTTGGGCCAGCACATTCCCGGCGTCGTTTTTCAAGTCTTCGTCTTCGTGGGCTTGGCACGCAACCGACCCATCACCGAATCCCTGCTGGCATGGTTGCGGCCTGATTGGGCCCAGCTACGGGTCTGTCAGCACGACCAACATTCGGCTGAAGCGCGGATTTATCACCGTTTGCATATGCGGCTCACTCTGGCTGTCGCCACAGCCGGACTCATACATCTCATCGTCGCCGCGGTAGTCATTTTCGCCGTGCCCGTCGACGTTGCCCAAGCCACGTTAGGGCTGCTCGCACTCGCGACGGACGGCGTCATCCTGGTCGTGGTGATCGGCGGCATCGGCAGATTCATCCGAATTCACAGCCAGACCGTCCGCGCCGTCTGAGCCGCCGGCCGTTAGAGGACGGCGCGTGCAATCATCTCAGCCACCTGACCTGCGGTGACATTGGTGGGCGCGGACGGTATCGAACCGCCGACCGCTGGTGTGTAAATGGCCTTTTGCCGTGTTGGTGGCGTCTCGTCTGATGCGTTCCTTTCGGGTCTGCGCAGGTCAACGCGTCGCAGCCGTTTCACGGCGTCGACGGCCTTTCGTCTGTTTTTGCGCGTCTTGGCACACTCTCGGCACAACCGGGGGGTCGATTTTCTCTCCCTCGTCGGGTCGTTCGGTTGTCGAGACTCAACCACTCTTACGGTGTGTTTCACAACTATAGCGAAAACGATATAGTTGTGTGTATGACTGACGTGATCACCACTCAGCAGGCCGCCCAGCGGCTGGGCGTGCACCCCTCGCGTGTGCGGGCCCTCATCGCTGCCGGCACGCTGGCAGCGACACGCGCAGGAAGCCAGTGGCTCGTGGATGCCGACAGTTTGGATCGACAGGCAGACCTCGTCGCTGCCGGCGCTACTGCACGATCATTCGCACCGCGCACCGCGTGGGGCGCGGCTGCCTTGTGTGATGGACTCCCTGACAAACTGACCGCCGCCGAGCGGCACCGCCTACGCAACCGGCTGGCACACGCCGCGAGTGGCGGCGCCGAGACGTGCGCGCTGGTGCGCCGATGGCTTTCCCAGCGTGCGGATTCAGTGAATCGCTATCGGGTCAGCGAACGGGATCTGGCCGATCTTCTGAGCGCACGCGGTGTCATGCCGACCGGGATCAGCACTGCGGACACGTACGACCTCGGACTGGCAACGGGGGGCGCCGCCGACGCCTACGTAAACGACGCCACCTGCCGCGAGCTCGTGAAGACACATTTCCTGATCGACAGCGCCCGCGGCAATCTCACGTTGCGCGTTACCAGCACGGAGACGTTGGCGACCGCGGTCGCTCCCAGGCTGATCGCGGGCGTAGACCTCGCTGACGACACCGATGCCCGTACCCGCGCTGCAGGATGTCGCCTAATCGCCGAAGCGCTGCGGGCGGTGCAGGACTGATGACCCAGGCGGCCGGCGCTCCTAGCCGGGGCAATAATGTGCCGCTGGCGGCCATAGCCGCCATAACCGGCCAATCGGAGTCCAGCGCGACCGAGATGTTTTACACCGCGCGACAATCTGAGGTCGATGAGAACTTGGCCAGCTTCGAAGACATCGGGCTGGCAGTCGACAGGTTGTGCACGCGCGTGGGACTCGCACCTGCACTCATGCAGGATGAACGGGACCACCGGATCCGAGCATTGCGCGATCCGCTCTCCGATCGCTCCCCCGGTCTGACCCGCGGCGACCTCAATGCGTGGGACCGCCTGCTACGCACGACGCCCGACCGCGTGCCGACCGTGCAGCGGGAGCCACTGACCTTGTCCGACATGCCCGAGCATCAGCAGGCAATGTGGCTGACGCTGCTGGACTTCGAAGAATCCGATCCACCCCCGTGGGTACTGCTGGGCGGACAGATGACTGCACTGCACCTGGCCGAACACGGGCGCACCGCGCACCGCCCGACCGACGACGGCGACATGGTGGTCGGCGTATGGACCCGCCGTGATGCCTTGCACAGCACCACGATCTACCTGACAAGCAACGGATTCACCGAGCGCACGACCAGCGACGGCTATGGCTACCGCTTCGTGCGCGGGAAGACAGAGATCGACGTAATGATCTCTGAGGGGGCTTGACCGCCAAAAGCGCTATCCAACAACGGGATCGGGACGGCCAGGACTGCCAGCCGACGGCGGAGATCAGGCGCTCACTCGGGCCGAGCGGCTACCGATCCGCATCAACGACCAAGTGGGCTACGTTCGCCGCCCAGCGCTGCTCGGCGCCATTGTGGCCAAAGCCCGCGCATGGGTAGTCGATCGCCGAGATCCCGAGCGCCACGCCGTACGAGTTGCCCTACGTCGCCTTCCAACCGACCATCGCCTGTGGCGCGCCGCCGAGGACGCACCGGCCACGCGCAACTTGTTGAACCGGCTGGCACAATCGCCGAACTAACAGGAAGTCGGCGGAATCCTCCGCGGCCGTCTACGCCGAACTCAACAGCGGACGACCACGATCCGAGCGCGGCCTCTTGGTTATGACCTGACTTGGCTCACCGTTGTCGGCTCCGGTCGAAAAGTGAGCAGGTAGTTCCGGTCGAAAAGTGAGCACCCTTCTGATTGGAGAGTGATCACTGTGGAGGATTGGGCGGAGATTCGCCGGCTGTATCGGTCGGAGAACCTGTCACAGGTTGCGATCGCGCGCCGGTTGTCGCTGTCGCGGAACACCGTGGCCAAGGCGATCAGCACAGAAGCGCCACCGCGCTATGAACGCGCACCGTCGCGGATGTCGGCGTGGGCGCAGATCGAGATGGCGGTACGGGTACTGCTGGGTCAATACCCGACCATGCCGGCCACGGTCCTGGCCGAGCGGGTGGGCTGGACCGGCGGGCATTCCTGGTTCGCCGAGAACGTCGCGCGGATCCGCCCGGAGTACGCCCCGGCCGATCCGTGCGACCGACTGGTGCACCTGCCTGGTGAGCAGGTGCAGTGCGACTTGTGGTTCCCCGGGGCGCTGGTGCCCGATCACGCCGGGGTGCTGCGGTCGTTCCCGGTCCTGGTGATGGTGGCCGCCTATTCGCGGTTCATCGCCGCGATGATGATCCCGTCGCGGGTCACCGGTGATCTGCTGGCCGGGATGTGGCAACTGCTTCAGGGTGTCGGCGCGGTGCCCCGAACACTGTTGTGGGACAACGAGTCCGGTATCGGTCAACGCGGCCGCCTAGCCGAGGGGGTGGCTGGCTTCTGTGGCGTGCTGGCCACACGACTGATCCAGACCCGCCCGTACGATCCCGAATCCAAGGGCCTGGTGGAACGGGCCAACGGCTATCTGGAGACCTCGTTCCTGCCTGGCCGGACGTTCTGCTCGCCGGCGGACTTCAACACCCAGTTGTGGGCGTGGCTGGCCGCGATCGCCAACCTGCGCACCCACGCGACCACCGGCCTGATTCCCGCCGATGCACTCGCGGCGGATCGGGCGGCGATGATCGCACTGCCGCCGGTAGCCCCCGCGGTGGGGACGACGGTCACGACGCGGTTGGGTCGCGACTACTACGTCAGTTCCGGCGGAAACACCTACTCGGTGCATCCGGAGGTGATCGGACGGATGATCACCGTCACCACCGCCCTGGACCGGATCACCGCCCGATGCGGTGACCGGGTGGTCGCCGATCACGAAAGGCTTTGGGGTAGTTCGGGTCTGGTCACCGACCCGGAACATCTCGCGGCCGCGGCGGTCTTGCGGGAGCAGTTCCGTGCTCGTCCCGCCGCGGGGTCGCATTTGGCGGTGGACGTCGAGGTGGCCGATCTGAGTGCCTACGACGCGCGGTTCGGGACCGGGGAGGTCGCCTGATGCCTGCCAAGCGCACGCCCTCGGCGCCCGGTGACGCCGACAAGCTCATCGCCCATCAAGCCCGTCTGCTCAAGGCCCCGCGCATCGCCGAGCACTACCACCGGCTGGCCGAACAGGGCCGCGACGCCGGCTGGTCACTGGAGGACTACCTCGGAGCAGTGCTCGCCGTCGAGTCCAATGCGCGTGCGGAATCCGGAGCGCGGCAACGCATCCGATACGCGGGATTCCCGGCGATCAAGACGATCACCGACTTCGACTTCACCGCCCAACCCGCCGTCGACCGCGCTCAGATCGCCCGCCTGGAAGCCGGCGGCTGGCTGGCCGAAGCTCGCAACATCGTCCTGCTCGGCCCACCGGGCACCGGCAAAACGCATCTAGCCACCGCGCTGGCGATCGCGGCCGCCCACGCCGGGCACCGCGTCGCTTTCGCCCCGGCCACCGGTTGGATCACCCGCCTGGCCGAAGCACACCGAACCAACCGCCTCGAGGCCGAACTGCGCAAAATCAGCCGCTACGGGCTCATCGTGATCGACGAGGTCGGCTACATCCCGTTCGACACCGAAGCGGCCAATCTGTTCTTCCAGCTGGTCTCCACCCGATACGAGAAGTCTTCGATCGTGCTGACCTCCAACCTGCCGTTCTCCCGCTGGGGACAGGTCTTCGGCGAGGCCACCATCGCCTCGGCGATGATCGACCGGATCGTGCATCACGCCGACGTCATCGCCCTCAAAGGTGCCAGCTACCGCATCAAACACACCGCGATCGAGTCCCTGCCCTCCGTGGAAGCCGATCGTCAGGCAGACTCAACCCCGTAAACCTGCTCATTTTTCAACCGGAGCAGGCTGCTCAGGATTCAACCGGAGCCGACAACCGTTCGGGGTCTGGGATGACAGTGGCCGGCTGACCTGAAGTTTTGCTTGCGAATCGGTCGGAATTTGAACACTAAAGCGAGGTCGTAGGGTGCGCGGGTCGCCTATGTCCGCACCGTGAAGACGGCCTCGGGGACGGCAGCGGTGCAGGGCGTGTGATCCTGGTGGCCCGCACCAACACAGGCGAAGTCAACGTGACCACCGCATACGCCGCGACATTCTCAGCCAATAGCTATATCGACAACATGCGAAACGCGATCTAATGAAGGTGATCGGGACCAATAAGGGCAGCGAGTGGGCGGCGCAAAAAGCATATGAACCCCGCAAATATCGCGACAGCGATCGTCGCTGGACTGACCCTCATTACGACTTTGGTCATAGCCTGGCGACAACACCATCGCCTGCAGAAGGCCTACCTCGTGTTGGGTCTGACTCTTGGGAAAGTGAACGACGGCCAGCTCATAGTCCACACCTCCCTTGACAATCGTTCCATGTTCAAGAAGCACATCCATGCGGTTCAACTACTTGTCTGCCCGTATGACGAAAAACCCGAGGACGCGGCGAACATTTTATGGCCGAAGCCGCCTAAGACGCTGACGGACATGCGCGACATAGCGAACACTGATCGATCGAGTCCTCTGCTCGATGAGGAGCGAGTGTGGCTGCCGCTTGACTATTACACCGTGGATAATCTCTGGGTTGCTGACGAAATCCTCACCTACGACGCGGTCATCAACGTCAGCAAATTCAAGCCAGGCAAGGCCTACAGCGTCAGACTGGTTTTGGTCGGACCCGAGCGACTGACTCGCACCAAGCCGTACAACATGCTGTACGACGCCGTTCGCTGGGTTGGCTCCAAGCTGTACCGCGGCGTTCGCAGGGTTTTTTTCCTGCCCATCGACCAAACTCCTCTCCCCAAAGGCGCCCGGTATCCTAATCCCGACGCCGGGTTGTACCGCGTGGTTCATAGGTCATTTGTCTGTCCCTCGACAACCTCCGTTGCCGTCGACAACGCTCATGCACCGAACATTTGAGCAACTCGGCGCACTCGAAGCTAGATAGCTCGGGTATGACAATTGGCACGCAGTCACCGAAAATAGCTGCTTCAATTTCGACCATGGAATGGATCCAGTTCGGCGAGAACGAGTACGGTACGCCGACATCCGAGGACGGTACGTCCTACATAGTTCACAAGGGTGCCGGGCAAGAGCGATGGGAGGTTCTCCAACACCTCGGCTGGCCTAAGCCAAGAAAATTCCTCGAACCGCCTCCACCAGGCGCAAGGACGGTCACGCGTTACGCATCAACACTGGAGGAAGGCCAAGAACTTGCCGAACGGATCGAGCGCGATCGAACCCACTGACCCTGACAGTCGTGGTGGCGAATCAGGCCCCAAAGACACAATCGACTTCCTGATCATTATCGCCCCGGGATTAGCCTGGCCCTGCTCTTTCGAACTATTTTTCAGTCGCCAAATATGTGAACAGCAGACGACCACGATCCGAGCGCGGCCTCTTGGTTATGAGCTACGCACCGGGCGTTTTCGTCGCTACGCCAGATTCCATAACCACTGGTCAATCGGTTGCTTAGGTCCGCTCAGTACCGCTGGGTCCCATCCGTTTGGGCCAGTTTCGCAGCGTTGTGTTCCCAAAAGTGTTCTCAATCTGGGCCTTACCCCGGCCCGTCCAGACCAGGCGCCTTCCGGCAGGCCAACGCAGCGACTATTCCAACTGGAGCCCATGAACTTCAGCGTCGCGCTCTCCAAGAAGCCTTACAAGGAAGTCTGGGACGGACCGGCCCTCTTTGACAAAGATGGTTCCCTCTGGATCGGCCGGGAGCCATTCGTATCCGCCCGGCCACTGGGAGAAGATCACCGTCACGGCCTTGGGCCAGGGGCCGTTGTCCGTTTGCAATCGGCAAGCTCAGTACGACTCGATGGTCGCTCAGTTTGCGGATCAAAAGTTGAGGGCTGAGCCGGCCACAACCGACATCTATTTTGAGATCGAGACTAGTGACGGCCAGCTGATCCAGCGGCGAGGAACACCCACCTTCAGTGGCGAGAGTCTGGACGTCGACGATCAGCAGTGGCCCGCAGGCCGCTGGAAGCGTCTGACGGTTCATCCGTCGGGCTGGGCGCCGCCGAGGACCGCGACACCCTCTAGTGCTCCACGCCCGAAAGGTTTGTCGTCGTGGACCACACAACGCGTCGCTAGCCCTTCGTCGAATGAAGGTATGGCCCAATAATGCCGTGGATTCCGCGGCCAACACGTACTCCTTCCGTACGACATCAGCAGGGGTGCATTAGCAAGCAAGGATCAGCGCAAGTACGCCTGACTGTCTATTACTGCTGAGCTTGCTCGACATCACCTGGTTCCTTGTTTATCGGTTTCTTCTTAGCGGTATCGATGATCGTCAGGTTAGGGTTCTCAATAGGCTCATCGGATCCGATTGCGCCGCCAGCATTTACGACGCCAACTCCAACGATGACGAGGTCTGAATCGGTGTCGTTGGAGTATTGATACTTAGTCATTCCCTTTAATGTGTTTCAACGCTTTGAGTTTGCCAATAGCGATCGAATAATCAGTTGCGCTACATGAGACACTGGTCGAATGCTTGAGACTGAAGCACTAGAGACTGGGGTATGGCAAGCGTTCGATGGTTGGCTGACCATCTTTAACGACACGCTAGAACTCACCGCGGCGGTACCGCACGCGTTCAAGTATGTCGTCGATTCTGTGGACACGGATAAGTGGGCACATATCAACCGCATACTCGGCATGATCGCCGGTCAAACCTATGACGCCTGTAAGAACGTCATCGACCGCGAGCATGAGACGCTCCACGTCCTGTGCCTTCTGGCCTCCTGGGGTGCATTCGAAGCGTTCATCGAGGAGGCAACGAAAGCCGCCTTGCGAGCAGAACCCGCACTCCTCGCAAAGCCTGAGTTCGCCAGAACAACAAGGAAAGTGGCAGAGAAGAATCTATCCCCGGACGACAGTCGGGAGGAGATCATCGACAAAGTTGTGAACGGCCAGCGCGGGCCGCTGACCGAGGACGGCGACGGCAAATACGAAGACCAACTGCGACTCGCCGACCTCGGGGATCAGGTCCCGCGTGACCTCGCGAAGGCGCTCATGGAGGCGCAGCAGGTCCGCAATGTCTGGGCACACAATAGCGGGCGGGCCGACGACGTGCTGATGAGACAAGCGCCTGGACTCGGGGTCCAGATCGGAGACACGGTCAAGGTCGACCTAAAGATGCTCGGGACGTACATCCTGGCACAAAACACCTACGCCACAATCATCATCAACCGCTTTCGCAGTAAGCACGGGCTGCCAGCGATGGAATGCCACGGCGGCGTGAACATGTTCAAGTCATCTTTTGACCAACTGTATCCTAGCGCTCTATCTGCCTATGAGCTGCAGAAAAGCGTAAAAGCGGAACGGAGGCAGAAATGAGCGAGGATGACTCAGCCGTCGATCCGGCACAGCTGGCGTTCCAACGGTTTACAGAGCTGATAGGTGAATTTACGCATTTCAGCGTGTCTGCCTTTGGTGGAATCAAATTGGCTAACGACGCCCATAACTTGGGGCGCACTATCGGCATGCATGAAAAGCCGCGCAAAGATACAGGAGCCCAATTCGAATATCTTCGCGGTCTGATGCTCCTCGCGCTATGGGCAGGGTTCGAAGCATTCTTCGAGGATTTCTGCAAGGGAGTGCTGATGCGGACAATCTCAGCGCAGGAGGCTCAGTCTCAGTACGTCAAGATCTTCAACAAGTCGCGGTCAAAGCGAAAGACCTCACTAACCAAGTTCGAGGCAATCCTCGAGCCACTTGCTCGTCATGGCGACATACCGCCCAACCTACTCACCGCGTTCAAAGAAGCCGAAGCCATCCGAAATATCTGGGCCCACAACGCAGGCCGCGTCGATGAGAAGTTCCTTCACGATGCACCTGGGCTTGAGCTGACCCTCGGCGACAAAGTCAACATGGACGTGGACCAGTACATCAAATACATCCAAGCGATCTCGATGTACTCCATAGTGATCAGCACGCGGGACACGATCGCACTCGGATACGCCGCGCTTCCAGAGGATTACATGGGGGACGGCCAGTTCAGGGCTGACTACGCCACGCTGTTCTGTTCTTAGACCCGGTTCGGAATGAGGTACGGGAGGGTCAGCGTCAGATGACCTTCCTCTGTGATCACGCCCTCGGATCGCGGTAGAACGCCGAGTTCAAACCGCATTGACTGGCCGAGTGCGATCTGCCGGCGAGTGGTCGGCTCGGGTACGCGAAACTTGTTCATCAAGGCGTACTTCACCGTCGATGAGTCGTAGCCACCATCAACTCCCCTGGCTTCCACCAAATCTCGAATGTCAGTAGTCGAGAAACGTGCTAACCCAAAGTCCAGGAGTGGAAATCGACTTGGACTGGGACTGTGGATTTAACGGTGTTTCGGGCCTGACACGCTGAGCGATGCTCGGTGAGAAAGGTGCCGTGATGACGACACTGGACGATGTGGCGAAGAAGAAGGCGGTTGAGCAGTCCGCGGAGCAGAAGGCTGCGGTCGAGCTAGTCCGGCTGGCCCGGGAGCAGGGCCTGTCGCTGATCGGGCCTGACGGGTTGCTCAAGCAGCTGACCAAGACGGTCCTGGAGACCGCTCTCAATGAGGAGATGACCGAGCATCTCGGTTATGAAAAGAACGACCCGCCCGGGGCGGGGACGGGCAACGTCCGTGACGGCACCCGGACCAAGACGGTGCTGACCGACACTACCGGCGCAGTCGAGCTCGAGGTGCCGCGGGATCGGGCCGCGACTTTTGAGCCGCAGATCGTCAAGAAACGTCAGCGCCGGCTCTGCGGTGTCGACGAAGTCGTACTCTCGCTCTACGCGAAAGGGCTGACTACCGGGGAGATTTCGGCGCACTTCGCTGAGATCTACGGTGCGTCGGTCTCGAAGGAGACGATCAGCCGGATCACCGACAAGGTGATTGAGGAGATGAACGACTGGGCGGTGCGACCCCTTGATGAGACCTACGCCGCCGTGTTCATCGACGCGATCGTGGTGAAGGTCCGCGACGGCCAGGTCGCCAACCGCCCCTTCTACGCCGCGATCGGAGTGACCCTCGGCGGGGAACGCGACATCCTCGGATTGTGGGCCGGCATCGGCGGGGAGGGCGCCAAGTTCTGGATGAGCGTGCTCACCGACCTGCGCAACCGCGGCGTCAAGGACACGTTCTTCGTCGTCTGCGACGGCCTCAAGGGACTGCCCGAGGTGGTCGGCAACGTCTGGCCACAGGCCATCGTGCAGACCTGCATCATTCACCTGTTGCGCAACACGTTTCGGCTCACTTCCCGTAAGTACTGGGACGAGATCAAGCGGGACGTGAAGCCGATCTACACCGCAGTCAACGCTACCGCGGCCCGTGCGGCGTTTGACGAGCTGGCCGAGAAATGGGGGCAGCGCTACCCGGCAGTGATCCGATTGTGGGACAACGCCTGGAACGAGTTCATCCCGTTCCTGGACTACGACGTGGAGATCCGCCGAGTGATCTGCTCGACCAATGCGATCGAGTCGCTCAACGCCCGCTACCGCCGCGCGATCAAGGCCCGCGGACACTTCCCGTCCGAGCAGGCCGCCCTGAAGTGCCTTTATCTGGTGACCCGATCTCTAGACCCGACCGGCGTCGGCAGGGCACGATGGACGATGCGGTGGAAACCTGCCCTGAATGCGTTCGCAATCACCTTCGGCGACCGATTCCCGGCAGCCGAAACCTACTGATGAAAACCGCCGGAAACACCGTTAACGAGATAGTCCCGTGCCAGTAGGAACTTGGGGGTGAGACGGATGAGACGTATTGGTGTAAGCGTAATGGAGACAGGGAGTTTGGGACGCCTTGGCATGTATGAATGTGTGGCGCGATGGGCAGATCATGACGATGGAGAGCGTTGGATAAAGGACATGAGGGTAGGAACAAGAGCTGCTGTCCCAACGCAGGACGTCTGCGTGACGGCGACATCGAATGGCGCCGATGATCGACGCATTGGTCATTCTTCGGCTCGAAGGGAAGCCCGTCGCGCAACGGGAAAGACGGGGTCGACGCTCAGCCGAGGTGCTCGCATTCCTCCGCAGCCACCCCGAAGGGGCGCAGTACTCGGATATGTATGCCGCTCTGGGCAATTCGGGTATAAAGGCGCTGGATCGTCTGGTGGCAAGCGGCGACATGCTGAAGCCAGCCCGAGGCCGTTACGTCGCGACACAACCGGCGGATCCTCAGCGCCCGAAGGTCCCCGGCGGAGTCACAGCGCGAACGGTGGTGAGCATGCTGGTTGTCCTGTCAGCGGCGCTCGACGATGCGATGAGACAGGGCTTAGTGACCCGCAACGTCGCACGCATGGTCAAGCGTCCAGCCATCAAGCACCACGAGATGGCCACGTGGACACCTCAACAAGCGACGCAGTTCCGGGACCACATCCGAGATGATCGACTGGCAGCATGCTGGCTGCTGACCCTCCTAGGGCTGCGGCGATCAGAAATCCTGGGACTGCGGTGGTCTGATGTGGACTTCGATGTGGGCACGGTGACAGTGGCCCGGGGGCGCGTTGTCGTCCAAGGTGTTGGAACGGTGACAGGTGATCCCAAGTCGAAGCGATCACGGCGCGTGCTGCCGATGCCTCCCGACATCTTCGCCGCATTACGCACGTTTAAGGTTCAGCAGGCCGCTGAGCGGCTCGCGTTCGGGAACGGTTACCAAGACAGCGGACTGGTTGCAGTCAACGAGAACGGTTCACCGATTCGACCAGAAACCTACTCGTCGGAATTTGCGCGCCAGTCGAAATCTGCTGGGGTGCCTGCAATTCGGCTACACGACGTCCGCCACACAGCTGCAACCATGCTGCTCGACGGTGGCACCACCGCGATCGCGACTGCGAAGTGGCTGGGCCACGATCCTGCCATCACACTGCGGGTGTACGGGCACGTCTATGACGATGCTTTGGCGGCGGCCGGCGACGCACTGATGGGTCGGACTCGTGCGACCGAACTGCGATAGACGGGGCACGCTGGATGGCTGATAGCGAAGAATCAAGGGCCGCACGTGACTCTGAGGCGCTCCGAAATACAGCCAGCACAGGAGTAATCAGTTACGACCTTTGACTTCACCATGTGGCAGGCAACGTGTCATGTAACCGTTACGATGCCCGACATGACTCGGGGAAGCGCGACGTGGGCACTGTGCTGGTTCTTCGCCGTCATCGGCGTGATCGCAGTATCGATCGGCATAGTGTTCATCGTCGCCGTTCCGATATCAGCGAGCGACAGCGACGGATTAACGTTGTCGTGCGGCACCACCATGAAAATCGACGAACAATCATTTGATCGATACGCCGAGATGCGACTCTCGAACCCGGACCCGTCAGGTCCGCCGCCTGACTGCGTCGGAGCAATCAGGACGCGACGCACATGGGCCATCACCACCGCGGGGGTCGGCGCCGCACTCCTCGTGTCAGCATTAGCGTTAGGGCGGAGCTCTAGACGGGCTGACGCTGTTTGATCCCTAGATGGAAAGTCGACCGCTACGCCGAGCCGATGGCTAGATTCGCCGACGCAATGGGTTTGGACGTGTAGGTCCGCCCGCCGCTTTCTACAGTCGCGATGATGCGTTGTCGGCGTGGATCGATCACTCCGCTGGCGGCGGACAGCGCGCGGATATTTACGACGCCGGTGAAGAACGTCGCTTCCGCGCCGGGTGCGATGTCGTGCGGGACCGACGGGCACCCCAGTGGGTCGTCAACGGAGACAAACGAGGTGCGGGCGGGGTCGGCTCTTAATGCCCACTTCGCGACGTGGAAAGGTGCGCGTCCCGCGTTGACGATGTTGACGCCGACGACAAACTGCCCGCCCTGTGGAAACTGCGAGATGGACGTGCGGAGCGACTCCCGTACGTCGCGGCTCGCGTCGTTCGTCAGCAATCCGCCGCCGTAGTGGTAGCCGACGACCGGTGTCAGCTTGGGCCGCGCGCCCTGCATGAGGAAGGTGTACACCTGCCAGGTCAACGAGGAGACGGCAACGCCGAACCCCAGTAGACCGAGTATGAACGCGGCGATGGTCATGACAGGTCCCTGACTGACGCATGAGGTGCCTCGATGAGGTCACACGCGTCGACCCATCGTGCAAGCAGGCTGAGAACCGATAGCCGTTCGACGGCCTCCTGCGGGGTCATCTCGCCCGGACCGTGTGTCGCCGGGTTCCGGATCGTCATTTGCGCACCTGGGGCAAACCGGCGCAGTCCGTCGTTCATCGAAACCACGGTCCGGTCGGTCTGGTCGGCTGGCCACCGCAGCCTCGGCCTGCCCGGTTCAGGGTCCTTCTCGGAGAAGGCTTGATTCCACCGGGTCGTATCGTCGAGTTCCGGTCCGCCCGTCCGCGACTTGACCAATTGCACGACGCCATCCGCGGCCGCCTGCACCGCGTGCCGATAGTGGCCGTCCCGCCATAGCCGTGCCGCCTGACCCCACACCGCTGGATGCATCTGAGCAACGTCGACCGTAGGCGGTGCCTCGGCCTCGGCTTGGGCCGCCATGTCCTCCAACGACCCGATCATCTGATCGCAGGCGTCGATGATGTTGGCCGGTTCAAGCAAAGGCTTCGGTTGCGTCACGGTGTGCCAGGCTGCGATCGGGTCAACTACGTCGGGCTTGCCACCGGCGGGGTCTCGGACGCCGAAAACGCAGCCGGTCAGCGCAGGTGCACGACGGGCGCGGCCCGCCGCCTCGAACGTTCGGGCACGGCGGACTTCGATCTCTGCCGGATCGGACTCGTCTAGCGGGGAAACGGCCGGGAAGATACCGACACCAGGTCCTCTATAAGTCGGCGTGTGAAGTTCGAGGAACGACCGGAACGCGTCCCTGAATACCGCGACATGCCCGGCAAGGTCGCGAAGATAGGTGGGGTTGCGGTCTGCGTCCGCCATGGTTAAAGACGCTACTTTCGACCGTGCCGACTACCACACCACGACATACCGCTGCTGCGTTCGCCTAGAGCGGACACACGCGGGCTACGTTCCGGGGAGCGCATCCATCTCGAGAATGCCGCCGAAACCCATCTCATCGAGCGCGCGGACGACCTCGCTCGACGGGATACCGCGATAGAACGACGGGGCGAACGCCTTCTCTTTCAGCTCCGCGACGTCGCGGTCTAGGCGTTCGAGCCGTTCGGGCGTGGAGCGCGGTGGTGGCTCTATTTGGTCGTCGCCGCCTGCACCGGCGCGTGTGGACGTTCCGCTGTCTTCGACAACTAGACCGATGACCCGCCCGTCCTGCGCAACGATCGGTCCACCGCTGTTACCGGGGCGTGCGATCGCCGAATACAGGAATATCTTCTGCCGCTCGAACGTCAAAGCGGCCGGGTTGACCACCTCGCCGCGCTGTACCGTGATCGCCATCTCTGCCGTCATTGGCACCCGCGGGTAGCCGAAAACGAAGACCTCATCGGCCCAGTCGGGGTCACGAAACCCCATGCCACCAAGGCGAGGGATCAACTTGCCTTCAGGCATGTCGAACTCGATCACGGCGACGTCGAGTGTGTGATGTGGGTGAGCTGTACCGACGACGGACACTTTCTCTGCTTTGGACAGGTCGCCTGCGGGAGACACCGTCAGGCCCGCGCTCCTGCCGACGAGTCCGGTCACGACGTGCTTGTTGGTGACGACATGCTTGTTGTCAATGATTAGGCCTGTACCCCAGCTGCCGACCGGGTCACCATGCTCATCGTGACCGGCCAGCTGCAACGTCACCGCCCGGTAGCTCGGGATGATCAGCGCAGCTCCGAACACCGGCGATAACCAGAGGTTTCCGCCTAGCTGCCCCTTCGAAATGTGGCCCGTGGAGTAGTAGCGCTCGCCCATGATTGGCAGTTGAGGGTCGCGGCCTACCAACCACAGGAGCCCAGCGCGTTCGAGTTCACTGAGCAGCTTGGTGAGTTGGATCGCGTTATTCGCACTCGGTACTCGCTGAGCGTCGAGATATCGGGAGAAATCCAGGATGCTCCACGGATCGAACGGCATCGCATTGCGCGGGTCTCCGGCCGTCGCCGATGAGTCGCCAGCCGGAGGGATAGGTTTGCCGATCGCTTCGGCGACTTGGGGATCATGTGCAACGCTGAAGAATTGGTGGGCACACATCGCTACGATGACGCGCCAGTCAGGTGTGCCCGGTTTCAATTCGGCAAGTGTCTGTGCCGGTCGCGGAGGCACGGCCGCCTCATCGTCGGTATCCGCCATGGCCATCGACGCTACTGGCGGCTGGCCGAGTTCTCGTGCTTCGACATGCCGCTGTGCCGTAGGTGGGCCGCAAGCGAATGCGCGCTGACACACCCAACCCAGCACTCGCAAACTGTTGGCACACTCTTGGCACAACGGGGGTTCAGGATTCTGAGGAGAAGCCAACTTGCAAAGCCCTGAACTGAGGATTTGATGGTGGGCGCGGACGGTATCGAACCGCCGACCGCTGGTGTGTAAAGGGACCGGAGAAAGTGAACACACGTTCTGGCGTGTCCACCGCGTGCAGGTCAGCGTTGGTGGCCGTGTCCACCCGGTGCCACCGCGTCTATGGGGTTCGGTCGCGTAGTGGGACACTGGCGGCCCACTGACGAACGGATGTTCGGGCAGTTTGGGGTGCGCCTGGCCCCGCTGGTCAAGCGGGCGGGAATGGCTTCCAAGCCCACCCGGCGCGGCGGCTCCATGTGAGCACCTGCCGATAGCCTCCGGTGACCCAGAGGTGCGTCGCGGCGAAGTGCTCCCCTGGCGCGTACTCAGGCACATAGCCGCTCGGCGAAAGCAACTGGTCGAACAGATCGAACCCCGGCCCATAGTGGTGGACGCCGACGGCGAGGTGCCGTTCGGTGACGCCGTCGTGGTCTCGGAGCTTGTTCAGCTTCGACGTAATGCGTGGGTTCGAGAGCATTCGGTGCAAATCGTGGTCCAGATTCTCATCGCGGGGAAAGCCTACGGTTGGCGGCATCCGCACAGCTACGGCGCCGGGAGCGGCCATCGCGCTGGGCGACAGCCCGAGATCCGACTCGATGAACCACTGAACGTCTTCGCTGTCCTCACTGAGCGGTAGTTGCACGGGGTCATCGACCCCGTGACGGTCACATGCAGCGATAACCGCAGGCAGTCGCTTTCGCAGCTGATCGATTCTCGTGCGAAGCTCAACCCTGACCATCCACCCACGAGGACTATCAACGGTGATCGTTTCACCGTCGGCGTTCAGCTTGGATTGCAGCGCCGCAGCCCGTCCATCGCGATAGGTGGTCATCTCCACAGCCCCGGTCGCACCTTCGGATGAGGTGAACACGTAGTCGACTGCCCGCTGGCGTCCGTCACGGTCGAACTGTTCTAGCTCGACGTTGTGCAGAAGCTCGATGAGCACCCGCAGGTACTTCTCTTCCTGACGTTCGTCACCCACTGCTGCACCGTAGCGAATGCGACCGCGTTGACGCCTTCACGCGACCTTCCGCGTCTTCGGTGGTTTGATCCCTGCCGCTTTGGCGGTCCACAGGTCGGCACGCGTCCGCTGATTCCCGCAGGCGACGCAGAAGTAATCGCAAATCAGGGCCTTGCCGCCGTGCCAGGTGACGGCGTCGGGCTCCGTCAGCGTGGCCGCGCGTGTCCGGCTGTCGGCGTTGTGCCCCAGCGGGTTACAGCCTGGGCAGTAGTCGGTCAGCCAGAAGTCATGGAACGGGCTGGCTTCAGTGGCGGTGTTTACGGTCATGGCGGGGCTCCTCGGTTGTGCTGTCGTTGGGTGAGGTGGTGAGGCCCGTGGTTGTCGGGTATCGGCCCGCTGTCAGGCGGGCACGCGCTTCTTCTTCGCAGTCATCGGCGGTACAGACCGCAAGCCGGAGCGAAGACACGCCAGCTGCGCTGACGTGTGCCCGCCGCCGTCGGTGATGTCGAGGGCGGCGAGCACGTCGGCGTGGCGGACCTCGCCATGAGCGAGGAGCTTCTGGGCTGTCCTGATGATTGCGGGCCAACATCTCTCCAGCAGCGGCACGACGTCACGCCCGGTGTGCCAACCGTCAGCGGGAGCACTCGCGATCAGCACCCGATCGTCGTCATGGCCGGTGGTCCGCAATGCTGTGAACACCTGGCGCTGGCTCGGGCAGCGACCCCCAGCGCCGAACTTCGCCTCGCCGTACGGTCCCGCGTACGCCACCTCGGCATTGCGATGCTCGGGAAAGTCGTCGGGCTCAAACCTGGTGAGACCGTGCATGCCGGTGACGCGACCACCGGCGACTACAGCGCGATGCAGCTGTGCCCCGAGAGCAACTCCGACCACAGCGTGGGACGCCTCATGAACACACAGGTCCAGGTGTTCCCGGTCGGCGGCGCTGAGATCCGCCAGCGTGAGCGGCCTGGATCGGGTCACCGGTGTGCTCCGTCTGTGCTGGCGGTTATTGCGTGTTGGATCGGTCGGCGTCGGGACGGTGGCGCGGTACACAACGCAGGTCCGCCACCGTCCCGGCGCCGACCACCACTGACCGGAGTCGAGTCTGTGTAGTTGGCGCGAGATAGTCTGTGCAGCAAGCGTTCCCGCTCTTTGCGGTCTTTGGCGTCGGCCCGCGCGGCGCTGGCGTCGAGGTATCGCCCGATGCAGGCCAAGCACCGCCACCCGTGGACCGAGCCCTTGTAGGTCGCGCACGGCCCCCCGCACTCCCAGCAGAGCGCCCCGACATATTCGTCGGCGCCAGTCATGGCGCTTTCGAGGGCCGCAGTCGCAGCGATCATGGCGTCACCGTCGCTGCGCCGACGAGCTTCTCGTAGCCGATGACAGCTGATCGTTCAGCCACCGCGATGAACGTGTTGTTGTGGGCGTCGATGGCATCACGCAACTGGACCTCACTGCGCCAACCGAACGGCTGACTGGTGGCCACCAGGGTGTCGCCGAGGCCGTCGATGTATCCCCCGCCGAACACCCAACGGTGACCGAGCGGTGTGGTGAAGCCGGTTCCGGTGCGGGTCAACAGATTGTCGCGAGCTGCCCGTGCCGCCCACCCCGTCGAGGCGTGGACGAACCCCAGAGTGTTGGTGCGGCCCAACGCGTCCTCCAGCGCGGAAACAGCGTCAACGAGATCACCGGCGCTACCCGGACTACCGGCGTCGGCGAGCAGCCTTGTCGCGAATTGGCGCTCGACTGCGTTCTGTTCTTCGAGGCGAAACACCTGGGCGGCACGCTGTCTCACCTCGGCTCGGCTGGGCGCGGTCAGGTCGCATTCGTCTGCCGCCCAGACCGTCATGGCCGCGAAGGGGTCGCCAATCTGGGGACGCAGCGCCGCCTTGCGATCCTCCGGCGTCAGATCGTCCAGGCTGGCACACCAGTCAGCCACCCAGACGCCAAAGGACTGCCCGCCGCCGTAGTTGCCCACGGGGCGCATTTCGATGCCGCTGTCGAGCCAGCGAGTCGGCCCAGACTCCGGTATCCACTCGGTTGCCGCATACAGACCGTTGGGTGAGGGATTGAGCGGCGGCGGCGCGAAACGCACCGGCAGCATGGCCGAGTACGTATCGACTGGGAAGTCGGGCAACGAGACGGTCATAGTGTCACTCCCAGTGATTCGAGTTCGGCACGCGCACGTTCGGTTTCAGTCGCGGGCTTACTCTTTGCAGCTCGGTGAGCGCGGGCCTTCTCGTCGCGGTCGAGGCGGCGCTCCAGGGCCAGCGCTGCGCGGTCGACTTCACGCAGCGCGGTCAGCACTCGGTCGGACACCGCCGAGGTCAGCGCATTGCCGAGAAGGTCGGCCAGCTCGGTTGAGTAGGGCTCGACCAGCAGGATCAGAGTCGCCGACCAGGTGCCCGCCGCCAGCGCATCGTCGGTGACCTCGGGCAGCGTGGGGCGCTCGGTTAGGTCGACCAGAATGCGGATGCTGCGGCCCCGTTGATCGATACCGAGGTGGGCGGTCCTGCGCCGGGCGTCACGCTCGGCCAGCAAGCCGACGGCGGCGTGCACCAAGCCGTGCACACCCAGCGCTAGGTCATCGACCAGATGCCAGTACGTGGCCGCAACGGGCGAGGTACCGACCCGCTGGGCCAACGGGTCACAGATCGCGGCTATCTCGGCTGTCAGACTCCAGCCCCCGCCGAGAGCGACGATGAGTCCAGCACGGCGCCGGTCTCGCCGCTCTGCCTGGCTGTAATCCGGCACCGGCTTCGGACGCCGGGCAGCGAGCGCGGCGTGAGTCCGATTGTGGGCGCGGACGGTCATCGGGACACCGCCGGGTGGGCGTGCTCGAGCAGTTCTGTCAGAGCTGGCACGTGCGCCGGATTCAGATGCTCGCGGTCGGCGTCAAGCACCCGCCGGACTCGCCAATACGCTAGGGCGGCGAGACATTCTGCGACCCGCATATCAGTGTCAGTCGCTCCCCGGGAGCGCAGCGCGGCTAACCGGCCCGACCATTGCGCCGGGGTCAGCGTGCCGGGATCGGTCGCATATGTGCACGAAATCGTGGCGGTCACGACACCATGAGAACACATGACAATGCAGCGGGGCAGCTCCGCAGCCGCGGCGGGCGTGTCAACTAGATATGTTGTACCCCAACAGATTTAGTGGACACGGTAGACACTCACGACCGCTCGAATTAAACGGCTAGGCCAGGCCGCGAAACCACGCGAACCCACGCGCATGATGAACTGGATTGATGATCCCCGCCCCAGTCGGACGCGAGCGAACCAGCGGCGACGGTTGCCGTCGGTACATGCCGCTGCACTATACGTTCGATACACGGAACACCCTGATGGACCATGAGGAGGAGTACGGCGCCAGCTGGGAGCCGGATATCCGAGCTCAATGGCGCCAAAATCTGAGGCAATTCACCGTGGAGCTGATCCATGAGTTTGGCGCTGCGGACTTCGAGGCGAAGTTCACTGACTATCGAGCTCTCGGCGCGAAGCCGATGAGTGTTGTCGCTCTGCACAATGTCTTTTTGGCTCAGATTCGGACCGCTTTCGCCGCAGGCGCTTATTACCCAGCTCTTGTCGGAGCTAGCGCATTAGGCGAGCGGATTCTCAATCAGCTAGTGGTGGTGCTGCGCAACGACTATCGCGGCCATCCGGCGACGACGGACGAAATTGCTGGTTGGCGGTCATTCACCAAGTGGGGTCAATGTACCGACGCGCTGGCAGGCTGGGGCGTGCTGTCGGACGAACTCGTTGACCAGTTCACTCGACTAGGGAAGCTGCGTCACCGCGCCGTGCACTACAACCCCGGGCTGGACAACACCGACGCCCGAGACCCCGCGATCGACGCCGTCCGTCTGATCCAGGACATCATTCGGGAGCTCTTTCCGCCGTTCGGTGGTCCGCCGCGCTTTATCGAGGGCACCACCGGCCAATCATTTCTCAGTTCGAACGCTGAAACACAGCCACTGATCAGGCGTTTCTATCTCCCGGCATGTGTCCTCGTTTCTCCCCGCTACGAGATGCGACCAATGCGGCGCGAGGATGGACGCCCGTGGTTCGACGTGTACGACGATGGTGACTACCAGATCCGCTACCCGACTTTGACTGACGCGGAGTACGCCGACCACTGCAATGACATCGCACGCTTTTGGCCGGAATCGACTGACGGACAGTCAGACTGAACGCAGCGGAGACCCGTGGTAGGGGCAGCGCCGCTGCGCGAGCGCACCTCGCTGCGAGGTCGGAGAGTCGGTGAACAACGGGCTCAAGTGCCCGCACTGCTCGCACTCCTCGCAGCCGCGAAAATCGACCTTGCCCAGGCAAAAGAGCGTTGCCACGCGGGGTGATACATGGTTCAACACTGCGTCGGCGTCGGCGTCGGCATCGGACATCGGACGCTCGACACCCGTGCAATTGCGACATCCGCAGCCACGTCCCTCGCTATCGGCGCGCTCCGGCTCTGAGATGAGGAATGCGCGCAGCTGCTCGCGGCCACCGCGGGCGAGGTTGCCCTCCTTATCCCCGTACAGACAGCCGGGATCGTGATGGCACACCGCAACATCGCCGATGTCGGGCGTACAAAGTGAGCGGTCAATCTGGTCGGTCATGGTCGGTCTCCAATCCGTCGCCGCATCCAGGCTGGAGGCGGTGGCATACGGCCCTCGCGTGCGCGGCGCGCAACCCCGATGGGGCTGACGAAGTGTGAATGACCCCCGTGCACCAGCACGTCATGGGCGATCACCGCTGCCGCAACGCAGTCGGGCTGGTGCTGCCCGGCCTGCCATCGAGTGGCCTGACCCTCAAGGCTTTCGAGGTGGCCGACGAGGCGCACCGTACCGGTTTCAAGCCCTTGGATCAGCTTGGCCGAGCGCGCCAGCGCGTCGCCCCGGCCCCGCCCGCTGCGGTTGCTCTTGGGTGGCCACGACGTGACACGGATCGGGTGCGCCAGACGGTAGCGGCGCAAGGTGGTGTTGAGCACCGACAGATAACCCTCGCGTGCGGTAAATGTCTCGACGGCGATCTCGCTGGCACCGGTGTCGATGGCGAGTTGGACCGCCGCCCGTGCCCACGCCTCGGGGGTCATCGGCTTACTGATGTCTCGGTGGACGGCCACCACGCCCTCGCGAGTCAGACTGGCCGCAACGATTCCCGCCGCGTCGCCTTGGCCGCTGTCGCTCGGATCAACCGCGACCACGGTGCGCACCGGATCGGCGGGCATTGCGGACATCCGCCAGACGTCTAGCCACGCGCGCCGGATCACGTTGCCCTCGGGCGACGTTGGTACGCCCTGAAACTCGGCCCACCACATGCGCTCCCCCACCGCTCGGCGCAGGTCGGCGAAGTGCTCGGCGGTGCGCCCAACGGCGGAGACCATGACCTCGCCGGGCGCGCGACCGAGCGAATCGGGCACACCGGAGTCGGCCACCGCCGGGACGCTGACCACCCGCCACCGCTCAGGCTCCTCGGCGAGCAGCGTGCCGATCAAATCCTCGGGATGCCAACGTGTTCCGATGACGACCACAGACGCGCCGGGCTCGGTGCGGGTCAACAGCGTGCTGCGAAACTCGGCGACCACGCGGCGGCGGTAGGTCGGCGAGTCGGCCTCGGTCATGTTCTTCACCACGTCGTCCACGATCAGCAGCCCATCGGTGCCATGGCCGGTCAGTCCCGACAGCAGACCCGACGCCAGCAGCCCGCCCCGGTGTCCGTCGAGGGTCCATTGCCCGGCACTCGCCTTGTCTGGAGACAGGGCGAGGCCGAGCAGGTAGCCGTGTTCGGCGATGAGCTGGCGCGCCTCACGGCTGTGCTTCTCGGCAAGTTCATCGGCATAGGACGCCAGGATGATTCGGGCATCGGGGTTACCACGCAGCGCGGTCAAGGTGCCCAGCACTGCGGTGGTGGTTGACTTCCCCTCACGCGGCGGCATGACGATAATGAGCCGCTGGTCGGGCTCGCGGATCGCGCGGTCGATTTCCTGCCCGATGAGCGCTACCGCTGGCGTGACCCTGTAGCCGCGCATGATGCGCCGACCGAGTTCGTGAGGTGTGGTCGGCACCCGCCGTGCGCGCAGTTGCGCCAGGTGCTCGGCCTCGGCCAGCGCTTGGGCGGCCTGCTCGATGCTGCCGAACACGAGAGCGTCTGAGCTGGCATTATGCCCCGTCATCGGTGGTCCGTTCGATCGACTATCAAGTGGTCGCCAGGTTGGCCGGCTGGTGTCCTCGCAGGTCAGACCGCACTTTTTCCGGGCCTCGGACGCTCTCAGCGCACTGGGTGACCCAAGTCTGTCCCATCGAGCGGTGGCGCTGCGGGTCCACTATGAGGGCCATAGCACCTCACCCGGCCTGTATCCGGCGCGCCAGGTAGCGGCATCGCGCTGGCGTTGGGTTGTGGTCGGCCCAGCCAGGCCACGCAGCACCCGCTCTCCGGTGCAGCCGCGCGTTTGCATGAGTTCGGCGAAGCTCATGCGGACGCGGTACTGCGATCCGAATAGGTGCTCGCGGCGCAGTGTTTCGGGCGCTGGCGCAGCGATCGGCACGCGGTCAGGCGCGGTGGCTGCGGTGGTCCTGCTGCGGAGGCGGTCGAGCAATCTGCGGCGGTGGCGGTTATCGGGCATCGGTCTCCCCCTCTCGCTGTCGGCGGCGGTACCGGTCGATCACTGCCAGCGCCGCCGCTTCTGCCTGGGCCAGTACCTCCTCCGGCACATCGGCGAACTCGTCATTGTCCGTGGTGTCCACGGTGTCTATTTGTGGCGCAACACGCTTCAGCTCAGCCCCGGCGTCAGGCTCAGCATCGTGGGAATCGGGGCTGCGCGCGCCAGACAGCGACGAAACTGAGGCGGGCGAGTAAGTGCCCGCACCGCCGGGGTTCTCGCGGTTCCTGGCCACACTCAGCCACTGGGCCAGCTCGCCCGCCGGGAGTCCACTGTGGCCGAGCACCGCCCGGCACAGATCGACGTGCACCGGCCAGAGCGGATCGGTCGGACCGTCGCACTGGCCGAACACCTCGCGGCACCGTTGTACCGCCCGGTCGGCCATTGTCGCGGCGGTCAGGGTCCCCTCGGACACCTCGGTCATCAGGACCGCCACCGCCTCGGCGGCTGCAACGTCGGGGACGGGACGTGCCGGGGCGGTCACCGGACCACCTCGCCGTCGATGACCACCGACGCGCGCGCCAGGGCCCCGGGCTGACTGCCATCGCTCACCGCAGCGGCGGCAGCAGAAACCTGGCGCAGCCACTCGGCGGTGGCCAGGGCCGGGGCGGTGTCCACGGACACGCTCACGTTCTGCGGTGCGTAATACCCCGCCGCCTTGGCCAGCTGGTCGTCCACGCGGTCGATCTCCCGAGACAGTTGCCCCACCGCCTGCGAGTCGTTGGCACCCTCGGCAACAGACAGTTGACGGCACAGCCGCGCCCGTAGCCGTCGCTTGCCGTCGACCCACTTGCGCCGCGCGATGCTGGACGGGTCCGGCGTCGTCTCGGCGAGATGGCGCTGGACGGCTTTCTGCGCTCCCGAGCGACCACGAAAGCCGAGGGCGTGGGCGATCTCGGCCCAGGTGTGCCCGTCGAGGTGCATCGAGTACGCCTGCTCGGCGCGGGCGCGGCTGTCGCGGTGTCGCATGACGGGGGCCATGTACCCATTATGTAGACAATCCGACGAAGCCGTCGCAACCAATGCTGTTGCGCGCGTTGACAATCCCGACAAAGGTGGGGAACTCGGCAATGGGTCGAGGGTGCCGCCGCCGTGCCCCATCAAGAGCACCACCGCCTCGGCAGCCCGCACCCCGGCACCGAGGGCGGAGTGTGTCGTGGTTGGTTGTCGTCGGTCCGCGACCGTCCACTGTCCGGCCCGTCCACGGGGCACCCTAAAGGGATGCCCGCTCCCGTGGACATTGGGGAAGGCGAAAGAGACAGGTGGAGACATTTTGGAAGTTCCCAGGTCAGTAAGCATTTTCAGACCTCATGGACGCGGGTGGACGGCGGTGGACAAGACTGGCGGTGTCTCCGGCTGTCCACGACACTCGAAACACAACCTGAACTGCGGCGTCGCTGATTTGTCTCGCGGTGACGGAGCAGCGTGGACAAGTTGTTGGAAAATCGCAGCTCGGTAAGCGTTTTCGCGGCCTCTCGTAAGGCGTTCACCTCGTTGCCCCGCTCGCGAGCTTCTCCACCTCGCCGGGGTCGGTCGGACGGTTGACCGACCACCGCCCCCACGCTTCGGCGAACGGCACGACGTGGCCACCGACCAGCCTGTGCGCGTCGGTCTTGGCCGTGTCGTCGGTTATGCGTCCCTCGGCCTTGCGCAGGCACAGCGCGGTGAGGATGGTCTCCACCGCCTCGGTGTAGGTCGGCGAGCCGACGACGGTCACACCGTCCCCGGCGTTCGTGGCGTTCTCGGTGAGGGCTCGCACGGCGAGCCGTTGTGTGCCCGCGACCCTGACGAGTTGCTTGCCGTCGTCGTGGAGTGCGGCCACCGCCTTATAGATCGCGCTTCGCGAGCCCAACCCCTGCTCGGTAGCGAACTTGACGATTTCGCTTCGGGTGAGCCCGTCTCCGCCACCGTGCTCGGCGACGAGGGCAAGGATTTCGGCCTGCGTGACGCTGAGACTCTGCTCCTCGTCCGGCTCATCGGTGTAGGGGTCAATCCCGGCCAGCACCAGCGTTGAACGCTGCAAGGCAGTGGCTTCGGGCATCAGCGGCTCGCCGACGGTGTGATCGGTGAGACGGAACTCATGGGTGCACCCGTCAGACCACTCCTTATGTTTGACGCAATTGATCTCGACCTTGCGGGACTTCTTGGCCTTCTTGCCCCCGCTGCGGGTCAGTAGCAGCGACGACCACACCGCCCCGTCCCACGCCGTTGTCCCCCGCGCCCGCTCGCCCCCGGCGGCAGTGTGGTGCACGACGAGAACCGCCGCGCCGGTCTGCTGGTTGATGTCGTCGGCGTTCGCGATGACCCGCCCGTGGTCGGTCGCCGAATTTTCCTCGACGCCAACGGTGCAACGTGCGCGGGTGTCGAACACGACCAGGGCCACACCGTGGCGCTTCACCACGTCGAGGACTTGGGCCATGTGCCCTTCGTCGCCCATCTGGACTGCACGCGGAGCGATGATGAACGTGTCCTCGATCGACTCGGGCGCAACCCTGTTGGCTTCGCACCATGCGAGGAGCCGGGCACGGATGCCTGAGGCACCCTCGGCAGCGACGTAAAGGACCGGCGCGCGCTCGGGCACCGCATGCCCGCACCACGTTCTGCCGGAGGCAATTGCAGCCGCCATGCTCACCGCCGCCATCGTTTTGCCTGCGCCGGGCTGTCCGTTGAGATCGGCGAGCTGGCCCCGTGGAAGAAAGCCCTCGATGAGCGGGCGCACCGCTTCGAGCTTGGCGAGCCCCGAGAGCGTCAAGACCTCGGCGTCGAGGTCGAGCGCGGGCACGCCGCCCGCCCGTGCGCGCGCGGTGATGCCGTCGTTGTACCGAATTCGCGCGATCGACAGTTCAGCGAGGGCGGCATTGCGCTCAGCCGCGGTCGCCTTCGTCATCGCCGCGATGACTTCGACCGGCACGCCGATGGGGCCGACCAGCTCGGCGGCAGTCATCACGTATTCGTGCTCGCGGAAGCTGTGCGGCTTCGGGTGCGACCAAGCTTTGCGATTGGCGTCATCGATCTGCTGCCTGCACTTCCCTGCGACCTCGGGTCCGGCAACCGCGTCAATTTCGCCGAGGGTGTAGGCAGTGCTGGCCGGAATTTTCCTGGCATTAAGAGCGTCGTCGGTCCGCTTCTTGCGGTCGAACCGGTCCCACCGCGCCCTCTTGAGCCGCTCCCCGATGAGATGCGGGTCATCGGTAATGGTGTCGGCGGCGAACTCGATGACCTGCGCGCGGGTGAAAATCACCTTGGGTCTGGCGGTGTGGACGACCGCAGTCGGCAGTGCGTCGAAGTCGAGGAACGCCATGCTGCTGGCGCCATCAGGCAAGTACATCGTGACGTCGTACTGGCGGCAGAACTTTCGCACCGCGTTCCATGTCTCGGCACCGAGCACGTCGGCGATGGGCGTTTCGGGATCGACGTTGAGCGCGTCGGCCCACTGCATGCCGCTGACCCATTCTGCTCGCGCGTCGGGGCCATCGCTGGGGGCGCCTGGCCCGCGCCCGTTGGTCGCCGATGGCGCGGCAGTTGTCGTAAAATCGGCCCTGTCGATGGGCATTCCTAGGTGTCCTCGTTTCGGTGATAGGTCGCCCCCGGTCCGGTGTCGTTGTCGGGCCGGGGCGCTCTACGTTTCGGATCTGTCAGTCCTCGCCCAGCACCCGCAGCAGGCTCGCCGATTTGACCCGAACGCGCTTCTCTCCCAACGTGATTGCGTCAAGCTCGCCTGCGTGGGTTAGCTGGTAGGCGTAAGCCCGACTGACGCCCAGCAGCAATGCGGCTTGTTCAACGCTGACGGTCGGGTGCACACGCAGGTAGTCGACGGTGACGGGTCCGCGCCGGATGACCGGGCACGCGGCCCCGCCCGGCGCGGCGGGGGACGTCGTGGTCGTGATGGTTGCCATGGCGTCCACTATGTGCCGAATCGTTGATAATTGCCACAGCATTCGGTTATCATTTATTTGTGCTCACCGATAACCCCGACATGGCCCGGAATGCCCGCGCAATCAAAGGCGACGTGATGACCGACGCCATCCGGCGTGTGACGGGCGAGCCCGGCAGCACCGACGGTCTGATCGAGATTCCGTTAGTAGGCCACCGCCACCGCTACCGCGTGCGGATCGACGGCAGCGGCGCTGCCCCTCGCCTCGTAGAGCTTCAACTCATCAGCGATGGCGACGTCGCCGAGATCGACCCCGACACGATCCGCCAGATTCCCGTCCGCCGGCTGGCCAAGGCGGCGGCTCGCTTCGTCAGCCTCAGCGAGCGCAGCATTGGCATTGCGGGCGATGAATACGACCCGACTAATCTGCTGCGCCCAGATCATGAGCCTGGGCGGCGAACGCTCGATGATGTGCATTACCGTCAGGTCGCCAATCTGCTGACGATGGCCCGTGAGTATGGCCTTTCACCGCGCGAATATGTCGCTGACCGGCTGAGCGCATCGCTGCCGACCGTTGACCGATGGATTAAGGAAGCCAAGCGACGTGGATACCTGCGCCGCGACTGGAGCACCACCACGACCGAGGACGACCAATGACCGACCACCCAGTCGCCGACACGCGCGAAGCCGAGCAGAGCAAGGCCAAGCGCACCCGACGCGCCGAGCCGATCAGCAAGCGCGTCGCGAAGAACGGCACGGTGAGCTACGAGTTCCGCGCCGACCTCGGGGCCAAGCCGGACGGCAGCCGCGACCGGAGGCGGTTCACTTACCGCACACTGGCCGAGGCCCGTAAAGAGCTGCGACGCATCACTTCCGAGGTGGCGGCGGGCATCTACAACCGCCCGACCCCGATGACCGTGGACGAGGCCTGCGACGAGTGGTTGGCCGGTCGGCGTGGCATCCGGCGCGTGACGCTCTACAGCTACGAAATGGACCTGAAGCCGGTACGCCGCTACCTCGGCGGCCGCAAGCTGCAACAGCTCACAAAGGCCGACAGCGACGCCCTGGTGCGGTGGATGCTGACTGAGGCGCGCACGTCGCCAAAACACTTTCGGGACGGCTCGCTGGCGAGCCAGGTGGTTGCGCTGGTGTCCAAGCACCCCGAGGGCATCGCCGCCGCCGAACTCGCCGCCGCGCTGCCCGGCGACGTGCACTCGGCCCTGTCCGCACTGTTGGCGACGCGACGGGTTACCCGCGTTCGGCGCGGTGTCTATGCACCCGCGCAGCCCGAGACCACCGCCGCCGCCGAGAAGCGCGGTCTCAGCCCCCAGACCGTCCGCTCGACGCTGACGACGTTCGGCGCGGTGGTCCAGAGCTACACCGATCAGGGTGTGTTGCCGCGCAACGTCATTGCATTGGTCGAGCGACCGAAGGACGCTCACACCGACGACGGCACTGAGCCCGTCGAGGAGTCGTGGACGCTGGCCGAGGTGGTCAGGTTTCGCGAGTCGGTGGCCGATCACCGCCTCTACGCCTGCTGGCTGCTGTCCTGCTACGGGATGCGCCGCTCGGAGGTGCTCGGGTTGCGCTGGAGCGCAGTCGATCTCGACACAGGCACCCTATCGGTCCGCCGAGGCCGTGTCGCCGTCGGCAACGAGGCTGTCGAGGGTGGACCGAAGTCGAGGCGCAGCCGTCGCGATCTACCGCTACCGGCGGACGTGACCGAGGCGTTGCGTGCACTCAGGACGGCACAAAAGCGTGAGGCGATGGCGGTTGGGGTTGCATGGTCGGATGACCGTCTGGTGGCCGTGCGTGAGGACGGCGAACCGCTGCGCCCTGAGTCCTACTCCGACGAGTTCCAGCGATTACGCTCGCGGGCGGGACTGCGGCGCATCAAACTGCACGGTCTGCGCCACACGGCAGGGTCGTTGATGCTCGACCAGGGTCAGCCTCCGCACATCGTCGCGGCCTGGCTCGGTCACGACCCGGCGGTGCTGCTGTCGATCTACGCGCACGCCAAGCCCGACGAGTTACGGGCCGTGGGTGCTTCACTATTTGGATGAGCCAGGGTGGTTGGTGCTAGCAACCCATTCGAATGTCGTCCCTCCGCGGGTTTCCACTTCCGGCCCGCTACGGTGGCGGCATACGCACTACCAATGGCATTACAACTGAGGCAGGGCAACAATGCTGACCCGACTTGAACTAGCGAATTTTAAGAGCTGGCGCGATACCGGGAGGATCGAGCTTGCGCCGGTCACTGCATTCTTCGGAGCCAATTCCTCGGGCAAAACAAGCATCCTGCAAAGCCTGCTCATGCTTCGCCAGACAGTAGAGAATCCCGATCGCAACCAGACGCTTGCCTTAAGCGGGCTCGCGGATCTGGGCACCTACCAGGACATCATTTATGGGCACCGGGAGGAGTCGCCACTCAGGCTATTTCTCAAGTGGCAGTCCGAAGAACCCGTCGAGGTATTCAACATCATCGAGCGGGCCCGCAAAAAGTCCTCAGTCGTGGAAGTAAGCAATGAGCTCTCTCTCAATGCGGAGATTGACATACGGTCGACCCAAGCCAACGTGAGGGAAATGACCTACGCAGTAGGAGACACTACGTTCAGCATGATCCGCAAAGCGGATAACGAGTATGAGCTGATGTCGAACCGATACGAATTCAAACGGACCCAGGGCCGCGCCTGGCCACTTCCCCATCCGAATAAATTCTACAGTTTCCCGGACCAAGTCCGCCTATACTATCAAAATGCCAGCTTCCTGAGTGAGATCGAATTCGGGTTCGAGACCGCTTGCCGAAATATTCGCTACCTCGGGCCGCTGCGAGAAGATCCACGACGAGAGTACATCTTCAGTGGGGGCGCGCCTCGCGACGTCGGCACTAGAGGTGAGCTGTCCATAAATGCACTAATTGCGTCACGAATATCGGAGCGGAAAATTTCGCGCGGGTGGACTGGCCCAAATCACAATCGCCGACTTCGCCGAATTCCAATCGAGCAAGTAATCGCCCAGTGGCTATCCGAACTCGGTCTTATATCTTCCTTTGAATTGGAATCCCTCGATGATCGCGGGACCCTGTACCGCGTCAGCGTTAGACAGCGTCCTAGGTCAACGCCGGTACTGCTCACAGATGTTGGTTTTGGAGTGAGCCAGGTGCTGCCCGTTCTCGTGCTCCTCGCATACGCCCAAAGCGGTGATACATTGATTCTTGAGCAGCCGGAGATACACCTGCACCCGGCAGTCCAGTCTGGTCTCGCGGACATCATTTTGGAGACGGCACTAACGCGCAACATCCAGGTGATTTTGGAGAGCCACAGCGAGCACTTACTCACCCGTCTTCAACGACGCATCGCGGAGTCCCACTTCGGCCATCACCTGCGCGTCAAGTCCACCGACGTCGCGCTGTATTTCTGCAAGCAGGTTGAAGGCGAGAGTACCCTCGATCAGCTAGAGGTCGATCTATTTGGAAATATTGCTAATTGGCCCGAGGAATTCTTCGGCGACCCGCTTGCTGACCGAATCGCCATGCTGGAGGCCGAGCGGCGCCGAAAGGCGGGGTCGAACGCGTGAAGCGTGTGGTCATCGACACCAATGTCCTGATTGTCGCTAATCGTGCAAGTGAACAGGCTGATGACGATTGCGAGTTGGAGGCGGCACGCACACTGTACGAAGCAATGAAGCAGCATATTGTTTTGATCGACACGCACACGCTCGCCACTTCTGAATACGAAACTTATTGCCGACGCTCTGGCCAACCAGGTGTCGGTGATCTCTTTTTCAAGTCTCTTCTGGACAATATTGCTAACGAGTCCCGCGTGTTGCGAGTTGAAATCGGCTCCGCGCCGGAAGAAATTGATGCGGCGATACCGCCGGTGCTGGCCAACTTCGATCCGAGTGACCGGAAGTGGATAGCGCTACACCTCGTGGGGTCAGCAGACGCAATCGTCAACGCCACAGACTCTGACTGGGCGCAGCGGAAGAGCGACCTGGAAACCGCAGGCGTTCGTGTGCTCGAACTATGCCCCCATTGCCTCAGCGACCGCAAGATTCGTCGGTCGAAGTCGGCGGGGTAGCGCCACGTCTAGCCACGCTTCCCTGGGGGACCTGCTAAGTCACCAAATTGCTGAAACCAACTTGGGACATTCTTGGGACACTCCATCCCAAGGACGAGGTAGCGCGACGTTGAGCCGTGCCCAGTTATGAAGGCTGACCTCGACGTTTGATGGTGGGCGCGGACGGTATCGAACCGCCGACCGCTGGTGTGTAAAACCAGAGCTCTACCACTGAGCTACGCGCCCGTGCCCGGGCAGGTTACACGGCGGGCGCCGGTGCAGGGAAATCCTGGTCAGGCTGACAGCGCGGCCAACGCCTCGGTCCAGACCCCCTGATCGCGCGCTTCACCAGGCTGCTTGCACTCGGCGAACCGGACGATCCCGGCGCGATCGATCACGAAGGTGCCGCGGTTGGCGACGCCGGCGTCGGCGTTGAACACCCCGTACTCCTGGGCGACCGCGCCGTGCGGCCAGAAATCGGACAGCACGGGGAACAGGAATCCGCTCTGCATCGCCCACACCTTGTGCGTCGGCGGCGGGCCGACAGAGATCGCCAGCGTCGCGGTCTCGTCGTTGGAGTAGACCGGCAGATGGTCACGAATGGCGTCAAGCTCACCCTGGCAGATGCCGGTGAACGCCAGCGGGAAGAACACCAGCAGCACGTTCTTGGCACCGCGGAAATCGCCGAGCGTGACGAACTGGCCGTTCTGGTCTTTCAGCGTGAAGTCAGGGGCGAGTGATCCAACCCCAACCGTCACGAGTGCCTCCCGGCCGCCTTCGACTTCGGCTGCACCAACCGGCTTGCGCTCCAGTCCCCCAGATTGGCCGAGGAGGTCTGCATCAATCCCGCGGTCGGCGCCGATTCGGCGATCTCAGCGGGAAGCACGTGCCCGGGCTTGCCGGTCTTGGGTGTCAACACCCAGATAATGCCATCGTCGGCCAGCGGCGCTATTGCGTCCATGAGCCGATCTACCAGGTCACCGTCACCGTCGCGCCACCACAGCAGCACCACGTCGACGACCTCGTCAGCATCCTCGTCGAGCAGTTCCCCGCCACTGGCATCCTCGACGTCGGCGCGAATATCGTCGTCGCTGTCCTCGTCCCAGCCCAGTTCCTGCACGACCTGATCTTTTTGAACACCCAACTTCTGGGCGTAACCCGGGGGGCCACCCTCCGCGACCACCGTCGGAACCTCCTTCAATTCAGGGTCGGCTGTCTAGGCCTATCGTCGCACGACAGCGATGAATACTCGCTGTGCGGTAGGAATCAATACGTCGCGTCGCACAAGCTCAGCGCATTCGACCTGGTGTCGTTGAGGTCTTGGATCGTCTTGTTGAACTCTCCAGGGCCTGCGTGCGCCAGGATTGCCTTGGCTGTCGCGCGCGCACCGTCGACCCAGTCCTTGAACGCTGCTTTCAGCTCAGTCGGGATCGCGTCGGTGACACTGGCGGCGACGGCATCGGCGCTTTTGTTGAGCGAATCCACCGCCGGACCCTCGGTGCCCGACACATCGGTGGCACCCGAGTTGAAGGCGCTGACGTAGGCATTCACCGCGTCGATCGCCGCAGCGCTGGAGGTGGACAGGGTCTCGCAGGTGTCGTGCATGGCCTGCGTGGTCAGCGACGCCTGACGTTCGGACTCTCGAGCGCTGGAAGAGGCCGCCGACTGCGAGATCGACACCGCCATCGAGGTTCGGTAGGCCGGTGCTTCGCCGGCATTGACCCCCGCGTGGCCCCCCGTGACGGAGGTGCAGCCGACGATGCCGGCAGTCACTGCCGCAGCGCAGCCGACCAGCATTCCGCCGATCCGCAGCCCCCGGGCAGTTCTGATCAGCACAGCCCGGAGGTTACCGGGTGACAGCCATGCTCGGCGCGCTGCGAGAAATTCACCGGTCCCCCGACGTTCCCTACTCGTCGGTACCCCCTCAAGTGCGGCACGATAGGGGGCAGAGGGTGCAAAACCTGCGCCAGCTACTAAGGAGCTGAAGTTGACCACCGAGTTCGCGCGCCACGATCTGGCCCAAAACTCAAGCAGTCAAGGCGATTCCGATCGAGTACGGGTGATCCGCGAGGGTGTCGCGTCGTATCTGCCCGATATCGACGGTGAAGAAACCGCGGAGTGGCTGGAGTCGTTCGACGACCTTCTAGCCCGCTCGGGGCCGGCCCGGGCGCGCTATCTGATGCTGCGCCTGCTGGAGCGCGCCGGTGAACAGCGCGTCGCGATCCCCGCGCTGACCTCGACCGACTACGTCAACACCATTCCCACCGAGCTGGAGCCCTGGTTCCCCGGGGACGAGGACGTCGAGCGCCGCTACCGAGCCTGGATCAGGTGGAACGCCGCGATCATGGTGCACCGCGCGCAACGCCCCGGCGTCGGCGTGGGCGGCCACATCTCCACCTATGCGTCCTCGGCCGCGCTCTACGAGGTCGGCTTCAACCACTTCTTCCGCGGCAAGGCCCACCCGGGCGGCGGCGACCAGGTCTTCATCCAGGGTCACGCCTCCCCCGGCATCTACGCCCGCGCCTTCCTCGAAGGCCGGCTCAGTGCCGACCAACTCGACGGCTTTCGCCAGGAGCACAGCCATCCCGGCGGCGGGCTGCCGTCCTACCCACACCCGCGGCTGATGCCCGACTTCTGGGAGTTCCCCACGGTGTCGATGGGCCTGGGTCCGATGAACGCGATCTATCAGGCGCGGTTCAACCACTACCTGCACGACCGCGGCATCAAGGACACCTCCGATCAACACGTGTGGGCGTTCCTCGGCGACGGCGAGATGGACGAGCCGGAAAGCCGCGGCCTGATCCAGGTCGCCGCCAACGAGGGCCTGGACAACCTGACCTTCGTGGTCAACTGCAACCTGCAGCGCCTGGACGGACCGGTGCGCGGCAACGGCAAGATCATCCAGGAACTCGAATCCTTCTTCCGCGGCGCGGGCTGGAACGTCATCAAGGTGGTCTGGGGCCGCGAGTGGGACACGCTGCTGCATGCCGACAAGGACGGCGCGTTGGTGAACCTGATGAACACCACGCCCGACGGCGACTACCAGACCTATAAGGCCAACGACGGCGCCTACGTGCGCGACCATTTCTTCGGCCGCGACCCGCGCACCAAGGCCCTGGTGGCCGACATGAGCGACAGCGAGATCTGGAACCTCAAGCGCGGCGGCCACGACTACCGCAAGGTCTATGCCGCCTACCGGGCCGCGATGGAGCACAAGGGCCAGCCCACGGTGATCCTGGCCAAGACCATCAAGGGCTACTCGCTGGGCGCTCATTTCCAGGGGCGCAACGCCACGCACCAGATGAAAAAGCTTGCATTGCAGGATCTCCGGGACTTCCGCGACGCCATCCGCATCCCGGTCAGCGACGCCCAGCTCGAGGAGAACCCGTACCTGCCGCCGTACTACCACCCCGGCCCGGAGGCGCCCGAAATCCGCTACCTGATCGACCGGCGCCGAGCGCTCGGCGGCTTCCTGCCCGAGCGGCGCGTCAAGGCCAAGGTGCTGACCCTGCCGCCGCGCGACGTGTACAAGGCACTGAAGAAGGGGTCCGGCCAGCAGCAGGTCGCGACCACTATGGCCACCGTGCGCACGTTCAAAGAACTGTTGCGGGACAAGAATATTGGGTCCCGGATCGTGCCGATCATCCCCGACGAGGCACGCACATTCGGCATGGACTCCTGGTTCCCGAGCCTGAAGATCTACAACCGCAACGGCCAGCTCTACACCGCCGTCGACGCCGAATTGATGCTGGCCTACAAGGAAAGTGAAATCGGGCAGATCCTGCACGAGGGCATCAACGAGGCCGGGTCGACGGCGTCGTTCACCGCGGTCGGCACCTCGTATTCGACGCACAACGAACCGATGATCCCGATTTACATCTTCTATTCGATGTTCGGGTTCCAGCGCACCGGCGACGGGCTGTGGGCAGCCGGCGACCAGATGGCCCGCGGCTTCGTCCTCGGCGCGACGGCCGGGCGCACCACGCTGACCGGTGAGGGCCTGCAGCACGCCGACGGTCATTCGCTGCTGCTGGCGTCGACCAACCCGGCGGTGGTGGCTTACGACCCGGCGTTCGCCTACGAGATCGCCTACATCGTGGAGAGCGGTCTGGCACGGATGTACGGCGAGAACCCGGAGAACATCTTCTTCTACGTCACCATCTACAACGAGCCCTATGCCCAGCCGGCGGAACCGGCGGACTTCGACCCCGAAGGGCTCCTGCGGGGCATCTACCGATACCGGAAAGCGCAACAATCCCGATCCAATGTCGCGCAGATCCTGGCCTCGGGAGTGTCGATGCCTGAGGCACTGCGCGCGGCCGACCTGCTGGCCGAGCGGTGGGACGTCGCCGCCGACGTCTGGTCGGTGACCAGCTGGGGTGAGCTCAACCGCGACGGCGTGGCCGTGGAGAAGGAACGGCTGCGCCACCCCGACCGCCCGGCCCGGGTGCCCTACGTGACGCAGGCGCTGGGCGACACCGCCGGCCCGGCGGTCGCGGTATCGGACTGGATGCGCGCGGTGCCCGAGCAGATCCGGGCGTGGGTGCCCAACACCTACGTCACGCTGGGCACCGACGGGTTCGGCTTCTCCGACACCCGGCCCGCGGCTCGCCGCTACTTCAACACCGACGCGGAGTCGGTCGTGGTGGCGGTGCTCGAGGCGCTGGCCCGTGACGGCGAGATCGATCCGTCGGTGGCGATCGCCGCGGCGCAGGAGTACCAGATCGACGACGTGTCGGCCGCCAAGGTCTCCTATGTCGACACCGGGAGCGCCTAGGCGCGCTGTTCACCGCCAATCGGCAAATTTGGCGGGAACATCCAGAAATCCGGCGTAGATTTTAGGGGTGATCGACAACACGCCGCTTGAGCCGCCGCGGTCGCCCCTGCAGTTACTCGAGACCGTGCCGGAGTCGACGCTGCGTCGGCTCAAGCAGCACTCCGGCCGCCTGGCCAGCGAGGCAGTGGCGGCCATGACCGAGCACCTGCCGTTTTTCGGCGAATTGGAGGCTTCCCAACGCGCCAGCGTGCAACTGGTGCTGCAAACCGCGGTGGTCAACTTCGCAGAATGGGTGCGTAACCCGCTGAGCAACGTCGGCTACACCGCCGAGGCATTCGCGCTGGTCCCCCAGGAGCTGACCCGCCGCATCGCACTGGCGCAGACCGTAGACATGGTGCGGGTGAGTATGGAGTACTTCGAGGCGGCCTTGCCCTCGCTGGGGCGCAATGAGGAGCAGCGCGTCGCCCTGTCGGTCGGCATCCTGCGCTACAGCCGCGACCTGGCCTTCGCCGCGGCGTCTTCCTACGCCGACGCCGCTGAGGCTCGCGGCGCCTGGGACAGCCGGATGGAGGCAAGCGTCGTCGACGCCGTCGTCCGTGGCGATACCGGGCAGGAACTGCTGTCCCGGGCCGCCGCACTGAACTGGGACACCACCGCCCCCGCGACGGTGGTGGTGGGCACACCGCCGGCCGGGCGGGAGCAACTAGCCAGCGAGGATGTCCGCGAGATCGCCGCACGGCACGGCCGGGGGGCGCTGGCCGACGTGCACGGCACCTGGCTCATCGGCATCATTTCCGGCCCGGTCGGGCCGACCGACCGGTTCTTCACCGATCTGATCAACGCCTTCGCCGACAGTCCGGTGGTGATCGGACCGACCGCACCCATGCTCAGCGCGGCCCACCACAGCGCCAGCGAGGCGATATCGGGGATGAACGCCGTCGCCGGCTGGACCGGCGCCCCCCGACCGGTCCTGGCCCGAGAGCTGTTGCCGGAGCGCGCACTTCTGGGCGATCCCTCCGCAATCACCGCGTTGCACACCGAGATCATGCGACCGCTGGCCGATGCCGGACCGGCGCTCACCGAGACCTTGGACGCCTATCTCGACAGCGGCGGCGCGATCGAAGCTTGCGCCAGAAAATTGTTCGTTCATCCAAATACGGTCCGCTACCGCCTGAGGCGGATCACCGACTTCACCGGGCGTGATCCCACTGTGCCGCGCGATGCGTATGTCCTGCGCGTGGCGTCTACCGTGGCCCGCCTGGGTTACCCAGCGCCCACCCACACCACGGCAAACAGTTCTGTTGCCCAGCTCACACCGCCATTGGTCGGCACCGTGGGGGTCAATTAAGTCCGCAGGTAGATCGCGGCAAGGTATCAACGGAGTCGCATCACATGCACTTTTGTGGAGACCCCACAAAAACATAAGACAAGGTTCATAATCTCTTACACCGTGCAAATCCGGTTTCACAATGTTCTCTTAAAGAGTGGCTCCTCAACCCGTGATCGCAGTGCTGGCTCCAGGCCAGGGATCCCAGACCCCCGGCATGCTCGCCGAATGGCTCGAGCTGCCTGGTGCCGCCGATCAGATCAAGACCTGGTCTGACATTGCCGGCCTGGACCTGGCCCGATTGGGCACCACCGCGACCGCCGATGAGATCACCGACACCGCGGTCACTCAGCCCCTGGTCGTGGCGGCCACCCTGCTCGCCAACGGCGAACTGGTCAAGCGCGGCGTGCTGGCCGGCAAGAAGACCGTCGTCGCAGGCCACTCGGTCGGCGAGATCGCGGCCTACGCCATCGCCGGCGTCATCTCAGCCGACGACGCGGTGAAACTCGCCGCCGTTCGCGGTGCCGAGATGGCCAAGGCCTGCGCCATCGAGCCGACCGGCATGTCGGCCGTCCTGGGCGGCGACGAGTCCGAAGTATTGGAAGCGCTGGCACGTCTGGACCTGGTTCCCGCCAACCGCAACGCCGCCGGCCAGATCGTGGCCGCCGGAGCGGTCGCCGCCCTGGAGAAGCTGGCCGAGGATCCGCCGGCCAAGGCCCGGGTGCGCCAGCTGGCCACCGCCGGCGCCTTCCACACGCACTACATGGCCTCCGCGCTCGACGGCTATGCCGCCGCAGCCGCCGAGGTCGTCACCGGCGAGCCCACCACCACGCTGTTGAGCAACGCCGACGGCCAGCCGGTATCTTCGGCAGCGGACGCGATGGAGAAGCTCGTCGCCCAATTGACCCGCCCGGTGCGCTGGGATTTGTGCACCGAAACCATGCGGACGCTCTTTGAGAATGCAGAGGGCTCGGCGATCGTGGAATTCCCACCAGCGGGAACTCTGGCCGGGATCGCCAAACGAGAACTTCGGGGCGTCGCGACGCGCGCTATCAAGACACCCGCAGATCTGGACGGACTCTCCGAGCTCTGAGGAGCCGGCCCGTCCAGAACAACCACATATAAAGCGTTTCATCAAGTCACACAACAAATTACGAAGGAGCCATTGTGCCCGCCTCTCAGGATGAAATCATCGCCGGCCTCGCCGAGATCATCGAAGAAGTCACCGGTATCGAGCCTTCCGAGGTCACCCCGGAGAAGTCGTTCGTCGACGATCTGGACATCGACTCGCTGTCGATGGTGGAGATCGCCGTGCAGACCGAGGACAAGTACGGCGTGAAGATCCCCGACGAGGACCTCGCCGGTCTGCGCACCGTCGGTGACGTCGTCTCCTACATCCAGAAGCTCGAAGAAGAGAACCCCGAGGCTGCTGCCGCCCTGCGCGAGAAGTTCGCTGGCGAATGACCAGGCCTTCCACTGCTAACGGCGGTTTCCCCAACGTAGTCGTGACCGCCGTCACGGCGACCACATCGCTTGCGGGCGACATCGAGAGCACGTGGAAGGGTCTGCTGGCAGGCGAAAGTGGCATCCGCGTACTCGAAGACGATTTCGTCACCAAGTGGGACCTCCAGGTCAAGATCGGCGGGCACCTCAAGGAGCCCCTCGACCCACAGATGGGTCGACTGGATATGCGGCGCATGTCGTATGTCCAGCGGATGTCGAAGTTCCTCGGTAACCAGCTTTGGGAGACCGCGGGCAGCCCTGAGGTCGACCCCGACCGGTTCTCGGTAGTCATCGGGACCGGGCTGGGTGGTGGCGAGAAGATCGTCGAGATGTACGACGCGATGAACGAGGGCGGCCCCCGCAAGGTGTCCCCGCTCGCCGTTCAGATGGTCATGCCGAACGGTGCCGCCGCGGTGGTCGGTCTCGAGTTGGGCGCGCGCGCCGGGGTCATCACCCCGGTGTCGGCCTGCTCGTCCGGTTCGGAGGGCATCGCTCACGCGTGGCGACAGATCGTCATGGGTGACGCCGATATCGCGGTCTGCGGCGGCGTCGAGGGCACCATCGAGGCGCTGCCGATCGCGGCGTTCTCGATGATGCGTGCCATGTCGACCCGCAACGACGACCCCGAGGGCGCGTCGCGTCCGTTCGACAAGAACCGCGACGGATTCGTATTCGGCGAGGCGGGTGCGCTCATGGTCATCGAGACCGAGGAGCACGCGTTGGCACGTGGTGCCAAGCCGCTTGCCCGTCTGCTCGGTGCGGGTATCTCTTCGGACGCCTACCACATGGTGGCGCCCGCACCCGACGGCCTGCGGGCCGGCCACGCGATGAAGCGTGCGATGGAGACGGCGGGGTTGTCGCCCAAGGACATCAACCACGTCAACGCCCATGCCACGTCGACGTCGATCGGCGACATCGCCGAAGCCAACGCCATCCGGGTGGCTGGTGTGGAGCATGCAGCGGTGTACGCACCGAAGTCTGCTTTGGGCCACTCGATCGGTGCGGTCGGCGCGTTGGAGTCGATCCTCACGGTGCTGGCTCTGCGTGACGGCGTCATCCCGCCGACCCTCAATTACGAGACACCTGATCCGGAGATCGATCTGGATGTCGTCGCGGGCGAACCGCGTTATGGCGATTACCAGTACGCGATCAACAACTCATTCGGATTTGGCGGACACAACGTAGCGCTGGCGTTTGGGCGCTACTGACACCGATCCGGGGGGAAAGGACTGGCAGGAAGCAATGACAGGGTTGACGCAATTGACCCGGTTATCCACGGGGAATGGCTTCCCCAACGTGGTCGTCACCGGAGTTGCGATGACGACCGCCCTGGCATCCGACGCCGAAGGCACCTGGAAACGGTTGCTGGACGGTCAAAGCGGTATTCGGCTTCTCGATGACGACTTCGTCGAGATGTACGACCTGCCGGTCCGCATCGGGGGGCACCTGCTCGAGGAGTTCGACGGTGAGCTGACACGGGTCGAACTGCGCAGGATGTCATATCTACAGAAGATGGCCACTGTCATCGGCCGGCGGGCTTGGCAGAACGCCGGCTCACCGGAAGTCGATTCCAAGCGGCTGATGGTGGCGCTCGGAACCGGGATCGGCTCATCCGAGGAACTGCTGTTCGCCTACGAGGCGATGCGCGCCAAGGGCCTGCGGGCCGTGTCACCGTTGGCAGTCCAGATGTACATGCCCAACGCCGCAGCGGCGGCCGTCGGGTTGGAGCTCAAGGCGAAGGCCGGGGTCATCACCCCGGTCTCGGCTTGCGCGTCAGGCTCGGAGGCCATCGCGCAGGCATGGCGGCAGATCGTTCTCGGTGAAGCCGACATCGCAATATGCGGTGGCGTCGAGACCAAGATCGAGGCCGTGCCGATCGCAGGATTCGCACAGATGCGAATTGTCTTGTCCACCACAAACGACGACCCGGCCGGCGCTTGTCGGCCGTTCGACAAAGATCGCAACGGGTTCGTCTTCGGTGAGGGCGGCGCGATGATGATCATCGAGACCGAGGAACACGCCAAGGCGCGCGGGGCCACCATCCTCGCCCGCATCATGGGGGCGGGCATCACCTCCGACGGGTACCACATCGTGGCGCCCGACCCCAACGGTGAACAGGCGGGGCACGCAATCACGCGGGCAATTCAGCTCGCCGGCTTGCAGCCCTCTGACATCGATCACATCAACGCCCATGCGACGGGCACCCAGGTGGGCGATGTCGCGGAGGCCAAGGCGATCAACAATGCTGTCGGCACTCATCGGCCTGCGGTCTACGCGCCCAAATCGGCGCTGGGTCACTCGGTGGGTGCCGTCGGTGCGGTGGAGTCGATCCTCACCGTGCTCGCGCTGCGGGACGGCGTCGTGCCGGCCACGCTCAACCTGCGCAACCTCGATCCGGAGATCGATCTGGACGTGGTGGCCGGCGAACCCCGGCCAGGCAACTACCAGTACGCGATCAACAACTCGTTCGGATTCGGTGGTCACAACGTGGCGATCGCCTTCGGGAAGTACTGACAACACCAGACGTGTTGACGGTGCCGACTGATATCCAGTGCGCATATAGGAGATTCAGATGACGACCATCGCCCCCGAGACAGTCGGCGAATCGCTCGACCCACGTGACCCGCTGCTGCGGCTGTCCACGTTCTTCGACGACGGCAGCGTGGAGCTGCTGCACGAGCGTGACCGGTCCGGTGTGCTGTCCGCGGCCGGGACTGTCAACGGCGTGCGTACCGTCGCCTTCTGCACCGACGGCACCGTCATGGGTGGCGCCATGGGAGTCGAGGGCTGCCAGCACATCGTCAACGCCTACGACGCCGCCATCGAGGAGCAGGCCCCGATCGTGGGCATCTGGCACTCCGGTGGCGCCCGGCTCGCCGAGGGCGTCAAGGCGCTGCACGCGGTGGGTCTGGTCTTCGAGGCCATGATCCGGGCATCGGGCTACATCCCGCAGATCTCGGTCGTGGTCGGCTTCGCCGCCGGCGGCGCGGCCTACGGTCCCGCGCTGACCGACGTCGTCATCATGGCGTCGGAGGGCCGGGTGTTCGTGACCGGCCCCGACGTGGTGCGCAGCGTGACCGGCGAGGACGTCGACATGGCCTCCCTCGGCGGCCCCGACACCCACCACAAGAAGTCCGGTGTGTGCCACATCGTCGCCACCGACGAACTCGACGCCTACGCCCGCGGTCGCCGGTTGATCGGATTGTTCTCCCAGCAGGGCCATTTCGACAAGAGCAAGGCTGAGGCCGGCGACTCCGACCTGCACGCGCTGCTGCCCGAGTCGCCCCGTCGCGCCTATGACGTGCACCCGCTGGTGGAGGCGCTGCTGGACGCGGACACTCCGTTCGAGGAATTCCAGGGCAAGTGGGCACCGTCGATCGTCGTCGGTCTGGGCCGGCTGTCCGGTCGCACCGTCGGTGTCATCGCGAACAACCCGCTGCGCCTCGGAGGCTGCCTGAACTCCGAAAGTGCGGAGAAATCAGCACGTTTCGTGCGCCTGTGTGACGCCTTCGGCATCCCATTGGTCGTCGTCGTGGACGTCCCCGGTTACTTGCCCGGCGTGGACCAGGAGTGGGGCGGGGTCGTGCGCCGCGGCGCCAAGCTGCTGCACGCCTTCGGTGAAGCGAGCGTTCCGCGGGTGACGCTGGTGACGCGAAAGATCTACGGCGGGGCCTACATTGCGATGAACTCGCGGTCGCTGGGCGCCACCAAGGTGTTCGCCTGGCCGGACGCCGAGGTCGCCGTCATGGGCGCCAAAGCTGCCGTCGGCATCCTGCACAAGAGGAAGCTGGCCGCCGCACCGGATCACGAGCGTGAAGCCCTGCACGAAGAACTGGCCACCGAGCATGAGCGGATCGCCGGCGGCGTGGACAGCGCGGTCGAGATCGGCGTGGTCGACGAGAAGATCGACCCGGCCCACACTCGCAGCAAGCTGACCCAGGCACTCGCCGAGGCTCCCGCCCGCCGCGGGCGGCACAAGAACATCCCGCTGTAGTCAGGCGCGGGCCAGCAGGTCTTCAGCCACAGCGATGACCTGGTGGCGGTCAGCCTCGACCAGCCCGATGCGGGTGCGTCGGTCCACGATGTCGTCGGCGGTCAACGCCCCTTCGTGGGTCACCGCGAACTCGAATTCCGCACGGGTGACGTCGATTCCGTCGGCGACCGGGTCAGTCGGCCGGTCACACCGCGCCGAGGCGATGACGTTCGGCGACTCGGCGCCGTATCGGGCGACCAGCGAGCTGGGCAGGTGGCTCGTGGTACGCAGTGTGGCAACAGGATTGGCGGGCGCGCCGACCAGCGGCAGATTGCGGGTGCGGCACGGCTGGGCGGTGATCGACCGGGCCGTCAGCGCGCGGTCCACGGCGTCCTCGGCCATGTACCGGTACTCGGTGAGCTTGCCACCGACGATGCTGAACACCCCGGAGTCCGATTCGATGACCGCGTGCTCGCGCGACAGGTCAGACGTGCGGCCTTGACCGGTGTCGATCAGCGGGCGCAATCCGGCATACGCACCCTTGATGTCCGCGTTGGCCAGCGCGGTTCCCAGCGCGGTGTTGACGGTGTCGAGCAGGAAGCTGACCTCGGCGGGAGTCGGTTCGGGCACATCGGGAATCGGACCGGGGGCGTCCTCGTCGGTGAGCCCGAGATAGACGCGGTCGAGCTGCTCGGGCATCGCGAACACGAACCGGTTGATCTCACCGGGGATTGGAATGGTCAGCGCAGCAGTCGGATTGCCGAACGACGCGGCGTCGAACACCAGGTGCGTGCCCCGACTCGGACGCAGTTTGATCGCGGAATCCACCTCGCCGGCCCACACGCCGGTCGCGTTGATCACCACGCGGGCCGCCACCTCCAGCGACTCGCCGGTCAGCTCGTCACGCAGTCGCACCGACGTGCCGGTGGCGGTCACCGCGGACACCCGGGTCAGGATCCGCGCACCGTACTGAGCGGCGGTGCGGGTGACCGCGACGACCAGTCTGGCGTCGTCGATCAGCTGCCCGTCGTAGGCCAGCAGGCCGCCGTCGAGGCCGTCGCGGCGCACGGTCGGCACCATCGCGATGGCCTGCGATGCACCGATGCGCCGAGATCGCGGCAGCGTCGAAGACTTGGTGCCCGCCAAGATCCGCAGCGCGTCACCGGCTACGAAACCGGTTCGTATCAAAGCTCGTTGGGATCGACCCATCGACGGCAGCAGCGGAACCAGCTGCGGCATCGAGCTCACCAGATGCGGGGCGTTGCGGGTCATCAGGATTCCGCGTTCGACGGCACTGCGCCGCGCGATGCCGACGTTGCCGGTGGCCAGATAGCGCAGTCCACCGTGGACCAGCTTGGAGCTCCAACGGCTGGTGCCGAAGGCCAGGTCGTGTTTCTCGACGAGCAGCACCGACAGGCCGCGGCTGGCGGCGTCGAGGGCGATGCCGGCCCCGGTGATGCCGCCGCCGATGACGACGACGTCGACGCGGCCGTCGTCACCCAGCTCGGTCAGTTCGGTGGTTCGCCGGGCGGCGCTGAGGGCGGTGAGGTCACTCATGGGGCGAGGTATCCATTCAGGGCACGGGACAGCTCGACGCTCAGGGCGTCGCCGTCGAGGATGGGTTCGACGATCTGAGCGGACTGGATCGTGGACTGCCCGATCAGCAGCACCATCGCCGACATCTGCCGGACGTCGCCGGCCCGGACGCTGCCGTCGGCTTGGGCGGCGCGCAGTGCGTCGACGAGCAAGTCGATCAGGATCTGCTGGCTGGTGCCGAGGCGTCCGGCGATATAGACCATCGCCAGGTCGGGGGCCGACCTCAGTACCGAGGTGATGAGTTCGTCGTCGCGCAGCAGACGGGCCACCTCGACAATCCGCTCCACCACGCCGGCGCGGCCTGGGCTGACCGCCGAGACCGCGCGCCAGGCGCCGGTGATCCGGTCGGTGAGCAGCGACGCCACGATCGTGTTGGTGTCCGGCCAGCGGCGATACACCGTCGGACGGCTCACCCCCGCCCGGCGGGCGATCTCGGCCAGCGTGACGCGCTCGACCCCGAAGTCGCGGACACAGCTGGCCGCGGCGGCCATGATCCGGTCGCCGATGTCCACCGATTCGTCGTTACTGATTGACAGCATCTGTAATACTGTAACGCATGAGCGACGATGCCCGCACCCTGGTTCCCCCGATGGCCTGGAACGCCTGGGGCGATCCCGAAGCCGCCAAACCCCTCTCGGACGGCATTCGGGGGCTGCTTGAGCAGGCGCTCGGGGTGACCGTCAGCGAGGTTCCCGCCCCGTCGATCGCCGAGGTACAGGTGCGGCCGTCTACATTGGCCGACGCGCACCGCGATGCGCTCGCGGAATTCGTGGGCGCCGACTACATCCGGACCGACGATCAGGGCCGGCTGTTGTACGCCGGCGGCAAGTCCACCCTGGATCTGTTGCGCCGGAAGCTTATCCACCAGGATGCGCCCGACGCGGTGTTGCTCCCCGGCAACGAGGACGAGATTGCGACCGTGCTGCGCTACTGCTCGCAGCACGGTATCGCTGTGGTGCCCTTCGGCGGCGGCACCAGCGTGGTCGGCGGGCTGGACCCGATCCGTGGTGATTTCGCCGCCGTCATCTCACTGGACCTGCGCCGGCTCGATGCGCTGCACTCGCTGGACGAGACGTCGATGCAGGCCGAACTGGGCGCGGGCGTCACCGGGCCGGACGCCGAGCGGCTACTGGGTGAGCACGGCTTCTCACTGGGGCACTTCCCGCAGAGCTTCCGGTTCGCCACCATCGGCGGGTACGCGGCCACCCGCTCCTCGGGGCAGGACTCCGCCGGGTATGGCCGCTTCAACGACATGATCCGCGGGCTGACCGTGGTCACCCCGGTCGGCGTCCTGGATCTCGGCCGGGCGCCGGAGACCGCCGCGGGGCCGGATCTGCGCGAACTGTTCTCCGGGTCCGAGGGTGTCTTCGGGGTCATCACCCGGGTTCGACTGCGGGTGCATCCGGTCCCGGAAACGACGCGCTACGAGGCCTGGTCGTTCCCCGACTTCGCCACCGGCGCGGCCGCCCTTCGCGCTGTCGTCCAGATTGGCACCGGGCCCACCGTGCTGAGGTTGTCCGACGAGGCAGAGACCGGCGTGAATCTCGCAACCACCGGCAACATCGGTGAGCAGAGCATCACCGGCGGCTGCCTGGGGCTGACGCTGTTCGAGGGAAGTGCGGCGCACACCGAAAGCCGGCATGTCGAGACCCGCGCGGTGGTCGAAGCCCACGGCGGCACGTCGCTGGGCGAGGCCCCGGCGCGGGCCTGGGAGCACGGCCGATTCGACGCACCGTATCTGCGCGACTCGCTGCTGGCGGCGGGCGCGTTGTGCGAGACGCTGGAGACCGCAACAACCTGGGCCAACCTCACCGCGCTGAAAACCGCGGTGACGGAGGCGCTGACGAATTCCCTGTCCGAGAGCGGCACACCGGCGTTGGTGATGTGCCATATTTCGCATGTGTATCCCACCGGGGCATCGCTGTACTTCACCGTCGTGGCCGGGCAACGCGGCGACGTCGCCAAACAGTGGCTGGCCGCTAAAGTTGCTGCCTCCGATGCCATTTCACGCACCGGTGGCACCATCACCCACCACCACGCGGTCGGGGCCGATCATCGTCTGTGGATGGCCGCGGAGATCGGCGACCTCGGCGTGAAGGTATTGCGGGCCGTCAAAGATGCGGTCGACCCGGCCGGAATCCTGAACCCCGGCAAGCTGATTCCATGATTTCCCACGTCACCGTCCTGACGAACCCCAAATCGGGTCACGGCAATGCACCGCATGCCGGCGAGAAAGCGGTGGCTCGCTTCCAGGAGCTCGGAATCAACGTGACCGGCATCGTCGGCCGCGACGCCGCCCATGCCCGCGAACTCCTCGACGAGGCACTGACCCGGGAGACCGACGCACTGGTCGTTGTCGGCGGCGACGGGGTGATCCGCCTGGCGCTACAGGCATTGGCGCGCAACGATATTCCGCTGGGCATAGTGCCGGCGGGCACCGGTAACGACCATGCCCGCGAGTACCGGCTGCCGCAGGCCGATCCGGCGGCAGCCGTCGACGTGATTGCCGCCGGGTATACCGAGACCGTCGACCTCGGGCTCATCAAGGGCGCCGACGGGAGCAGCACCTGGTTCGGGACGGTGGCGGCGACGGGGTTCGACTCGCTGGTCAGTGATCGCGTCAACCGAATGAGCTGGCCGCACGGCCGGATGCGCTACAACGTCGCGCTGGTTGCCGAGATTTCGCAGTTGCGGCCGTTGCCCTTTCGCCTGGTGCTCGACGGCGAGCGTGAGATCGTCGCCGATCTCACGTTGGCGGCGTTCGGCAACACCCGCAGCTACGGCGGCGGCATGTTGATCACGCCGGGGGCCGATCACAGCGACGGAATGCTGGACATCACGATGGTGCACTCGTCGTCACGCACGAAGCTGATCCGGTTGTTCCCAACGGTGTTCAAGGGCACCCATGTCAATCTCCCCCAGGTCACCACCGCCCGGGCCCGCACCATCACCGTCGACTCCCCCGGTATCAACGCCTACGCCGACGGCGACTATGTGTGCCCACTTCCTGCCGAGATATCCGCGGTTCCAGGTGCGCTGAAAATTATTGTCCCGGAATCGGTCTAGCGTTCCAACCCCTTCGCGCAGCCATCCAGGACAGCCCTGAAGTTCCACGGCAGCAGCCGCGAGGTGAGCGCCTCCATCGCCTTGCCACCGCCTTTCGCCGGATGCGTGTAGCTGCTGACCCAGTCGACGTGGGTGCCATCGCCGTCTGGGGTGAATGTCAGTGTGCCGCCCTCGTGCTCGAAGGCCGGAACCGATTTGACGATCACATACGTGTAGCTGTGCGGCGGGTCGTAGGCGGTGATCTCCTCACGAAACCACAGGCCGATCGCGAACCCGGTCCGGATGGCGCCCAGCCCGCTGGGCGCGGGTGAGTCGTCCGCCCAGTGGGCCGTGACGATCAACGGAGCGGTCTTGAGATTCACGGGGTCGGCCAGCCAGGCGAAGACCTTCTCGGGCGGCGCATCGATCGTCTTCTCGACGTGGAGATTGACCATGGCTTCAGGCTAGGCGCTGGCCAAGCTCTGGAGCGCGAACGTCGCCGCGCGATGCCAACACGATGACGGCGACAACGCCCTGCAGCAGGCTGCACAGGGATGTTCATCCGCAGACCCGAAGGTATGTCGTGGCGGGATCCAAGCGAGTGTCGACGCTAGGCGGGCAGCGATTTCCGTCAGACCCCAGTGACATACTCGAACATGTGTTCGATGAACAGTGGACATCCGAGGCCCGTGCCCGGCTGCTAGCCGACATGAGAGGCGATCGGTGAACGACACGTCGGCGGCCGCGATGGTCGCGATCAAAGACGGTGCCCGGATGGCGGCCCAGGGAGACGGGCGTCGGCTGGCGGGGATCGCGGAGTTGGTTCGCCTGCGCTGCGCTGGTGAGGAGCACGCGTGGTGGGCTTGCGACGACTGGGACGCGGCCGCCGCCGAGATCTCGGCGATCTTGGGGGTGACGCACGGGCGGGCGTCGGCACAGATGCACCTGGCACTGTCGCTACGCGATCGGCTCCCGCGGGTTAATGCCATGTTGATGGCCGGGACATTGAGCTATCGGTTTTGTGAGGCCATTGTGAACCGCACCGATTTGATCGCAGACAAGGCGACGTTGGCGCTCGTTGATCGCGCGATCGCCGAGCACGCGTTGTCGTGGGGGCCGATGTCGAACCTCAAGTTGCAGCGAGCCATCGACTTCTGGGTCGATCGCTACGACCCAGGGGCATTGCGCCAGAACCAGACTCAGTCGCGCGACCGTGAAATCGGCATTGGCATCCGCGGCGCGCGGGGCGGAATCGCCGAGATCTGGGGACGACTCCACCTTTCCGATGCAGCGACGCTTGATCGGCAGCTCACCGCGATGGCGTTCGGGGTATGTGAAGACGACCCTCGCACGATCGGTCAACGCCGCGCCGACGCGATGGGTGCACTGGCCGCAGGATCAGATCGGCTGGCCTGCGGCTGCGCCAACCCCGAATGCCCCGCCGCCGAACCCGACGGGCGCGCCGCCAATGTGGTGGTACACGTCGTGGCTGATGCCGAGGTGTTGGACAACGAGCCTGATCCGGCAATGCACGGGGAGAAGCCCGATGCCGAGTCGGCGTCAGGCAGCCCGCGGGTGGCGGGCGGGGTCCTGACCGGCAACAGAGGCATCATCCCCGCCCCACTGCTAGCCGAACTCATCAAGTCAGGCGCGAAAGTGCGGCCGCTCCGTCGGCCGAGCGACGAGCCCGAGCCGGGCTATCGCCCCTCGACGGCGTTGGATGAGTTCGTTCGGATGCGCGATATGACGTGTCGGTTCCCCAACTGCGATATGCCGGCCGAGTTCTGCGATGTCGACCACACCATCGCCTGGCCCTGGGGACCGACCCACGCTTCCAACCTGGCCTGCATCTGCCGAAAACACCACCTGCTCAAGACTTTTTGGGCCGGGTGGCGCGATAAGCAACACCCTGACGGCTCAATCGTGTGGACCTCACCCACCGGACACACCTACCTCACTCAACCCGGCAGCCGATTGCTGATCCCCCAGTGGAACGTCACCACCGCGACACTGCCCGCACCCGTGGGCCAACCGCCGCCCACCATCGGCATCATGATGCCCACCCGGCGACGCACCCGCGCGGCCCAATGGGCCTATCGCATCGCCGCCGAACGCAAACTCAACGATGCCCGCGTCACCGAACGGAACCGACCACCACCGTTTTGACGACGGTCAGGGACGGTGGCCGCACGGCCGGATGAGGCACAACACCACGCTGGTCTGGCTGTGATCGTGAATGTTGGCGTCATCTGATCGTGAATTTCAGCGTCACCCCGGCTTGGTTGTTTTGCGATGTGATCGCGAAATTCAGCGTCAGTTGCGACCCCCTCGTGCCGCTGGCGTGGTCGCCGTGGCTGAGGCCCAGGAGGTTTGGAGTCGTGCGGGTCCCGGACGGGACAGCCGGACAAGTCGACGACGCAGATCATTGGGTGTCGGCCAACCGGAATAGGTTGAGCCGGTAGGTGCGTAGGTCTGGGATTATTCGGGCCAGTAGCGGTATTCCGTGTCGGTAGTGCAAGGGCCACGTTTTGGCGGCTTCGGGCTGGGGGTTGGCCCACGTGTGGCTGTCGACCAGGTGAAGTCCCCAGTCCACCAGTCTGCAAGGGTCGTCACAGGCCCATTGCATTTGGGCTTTGACGGCCTTTAATGCGTTCCGTTGCACGTTGTTGATGATTTTGGCGCCGTAGGTGTCGAACGCGATGAGCGAGCCGGGGAACCGCTCGGTGAGGTTAGTGACAATGTCGTGGACCTGTGTTTCGGTGAAGTAGGCGAACACGGCCTCGGCGACGAACAGATGCGGGCTCGGTCCAGCGTTGACGGTGTCAAACCAGTCGGTGTCGAGCGCCGATCCGGCGATCATGGTCTGCCGGTCGGTCTGGGTGAAGAATCCTTGCCGTAACTCGATGGTGTCGGGCAAATCGAGGTCGAACCAGCGGACCTGGCCGTTGTCGGTTCGCTCGAAGCGAGTGTTGAGACCGGTGCCGATCTCGACCACGGTACCGGCGGGGTGTCTACCGATGAACCCACGCACCCAGGCGTCAAACACCGAGGTACGCAGCACCGTTTGGAGCAACAACTCCCTGTCGAAGCGGGCGAAGTCGTAGTCGATGCCATCCACCAGTTCGCGGGCGCGCAGGTCGTTGAGAATTGACCGACGAGCTGTGGCATCACGGGCACGGCCGTAAAGCGGCACGAGCAGCGTTTCTTGCACCTCACCGAGGTCAGGTTTCGCTTTACCCACGGGTAAACCACCTCCATGCGTGCGTGCCCGCATCAAGCTACCGCCTCGCCCACACCAAGGCCAGAACCGCGGCCACTGACTAAATTGAGTCGATGAAGCTGACTTTCTACGTCTTATCGTGGTCGCATCCGGGTATGGACGATGCTCTCGTCGCCTATGAAGATGCCGTATTGGGGTTGGTCAAAGAACACGACGGGCAAGTCGTAACGCGGGCACGTAGCGACGGCGCCGACGGCAGACCGCTGGAGATCCAGTTGTTTGAATGGGTATCACAGACTGCGATGGACGGCTACATGAGCGATCCGCGTCGGAGCTGGCTGCTGGCACACCCAATCTGAGCCCGGCGAACAGTCGGGCGCGCGGTCATCCCTGCTCCCGCGGGATGCGAGCGCACTTCCAGTCGTGCCAGCCCGATTCGATTGAAGGTCTAGCGTTTGACTGTGAGCGAAAGCAGGCGCGTCGCGTTGGTAACCGGAGCGACGTCGGGGATAGGGCTGGCCATCGCACGCCGCCTCGCCGCACGCGGATATCGCGTGATCGTGCACTCCCGCTCGTCGACCGAGGCTGGGATCGCGTTAGCTGCCGAACTCGGCGATGCTTCCTATGTTCAAGCGGACTTGGCAGACGATGCGGACAGGCAACGGCTCGTCGCTGATTCCATACGCATCGCTGGGAGTCTCGACGTCCTGGTCAACAACGCCGGCATGAGCGCGGTAATACCGCACTCTGATCTTCAGGCCGCTTCGACGACGGTGTGGCGGGAGTTGTACGAGATCAACACGATCGCCCCCTTTCGTCTGGTCGCCGAGGCCGAACCGTATTTGCGCACTTCCGCAAGCAAGGGAAGGCCATCGACGGTCGTCAACATCAGCTCGCATGCCGGTGTGCGCCCCAAAGGAGCCTCAATCCCGTATTCGGCGAGCAAGGCCGCTCTCATCCACACCACCAAGCTCCTGGCACTCACGCTTGCCCCCGATATCCGGGTGAACGCGATCGCACCCGGCCTCGTGGATACCCCGATGACCACGGACTGGGCTGATGCGCAAGCACTGTGGCGCGAACGTGCCCCGATGCGGCGTCCGGCGACTCCGGACGATGTAGCCGATACCGCGCTTTCCCTCATCGAATCCAATTACATGACCGGCGAGATTTTGACCCTCGACGGCGGGCTCGGCCTCACCTGACCGATCCGAGCGGGCGGGTACTGGCGTCGGGGCCGCCTGGACGTGAACGACACGATGTCAGACGACAGCAGCCGCGCCGTCAGTGGGCGCGCAGCCACGGAGGCATTGCTCGACGCCGCAGGTATCTAACCCAGCGGGTCGCCCACGAACTCATCGGGCAGACGGTCTAGCCGACTCCCCGGCTCAGCCAGCTGACCTCGCCGCCGTCGCCGCCATCGCGGTAGGGCTCCAACGCCTCATCCCAGGCTGTGCCCAGCACGGTGTCCAGTTCGGCCGCCAGCGCGTCGGCACCCGAGGCCATCATCGAGCGCAGCCGCATCTCGCCGACCATGATGTCGCCGTTGGCGCTCATCGCCCCAGCCCACAGACCCAGCTGCGGGGTATGGCAGAACCGCTCGCCGTCCACGCCGGCGCTGGGATCCTCGGTGACCTCGAATCGCAGGACCGACCACGAGCGCAGCGCATTGGCCAGCCGGGCGCCGGTGCCCACGGGACCAGTCCAATTGGTCACCGCACGCAGCTGGCCAGGCATGGCCGGCTGTGGCGTCCACTTCAAATTCGCCCTGGCATTCAGGGTCGACGAAAGTGCCCACTCGACATGTGGGCACACCGCTGCGGGAGAGGCGTGGATGTACACCACGCCAGTCGTCGCATCGGCGAACTGGTTCGACGCACGCATCACCTAACTCCTTCGGTTCCACGCAGGGACGTCTTCCCCAACGACCTGGTGTTTCGAAGGATGCAGTTGTTTCGTGCGTGTTTATTGTGCCTTGTGGGGCCCCTGTTGCGCTAGTGCGCTCCGTACACTCTCAGAACTTCATCAGAGACCGCGGGCCAGAGTGACTTGGCCCACTCGTCAAAATCCCGGTCCGTGAGCACTACCAGCGACAATGCCCGCTCCGGGTCCACCCAGAGGAACGTGCCGGTCTGACCGAAATGACCGAAGGTCCGCGGTGAGTTAGCAAAGCCTGTCCAGTGCGGCGACTTCCCGTCGCGGATCTCGAAGCCCAGCCCCCAGTCATTGGGGCGCTGAACCCCAAATCCCGGCAGCACCCCGCTCAGGCCCGGAAACTGCACGCTCGTCGCGCATTCATGCAGCTGCGCTGACACCGTCCGCGGCGTCAGCAGGTCCTGCGCGAACATCGCCAGGTCAGCCACGGTGGACACCGCTCCGTAGCCGGCCGCCGCCGCGCCACCGTCCAGCCGCGAAGCAGCCATGCCCAGCGGCTCGAAGACCGCCTCGGTCAGATACTGGCCGAACTCGATGCCCCGCCCGCCTCGATCGCCTCGGCCAGCACCTGGAATCCGTAGTTCGAGTAAACCCGCCGCTTGCCGGGTTCAGCCATCACCTCGGCGGAATGCATGGACAGCCCCGACGCGTGGGCCAGCAGATGCCGGACCGTACTGCCCGGCGGACCCGCGGGGGTGTCCAACTCCACCACACCCTCTTCGATGGCCACCTGGGCGGCGCGTGCTGCGAGGGGCTTGGTCACCGACGCCAGCCGGAACTGCGCAGCGGTGTCGCCGTACTCGGCAATCACTCCGGTGCTGCCCACCACCGCCGCGGCGGCCGGCACGGGCCAGTCGGCGATCAGGTCGAGTGGCGTGGACATCCAGAGCAGGCTACCGGCCCGAACTCGCCGTCCCGAGACCGCGGCGCGCCTGTGCCATCCACTCGTAGACCTCGGCCCCCTCGTACCCCGACCGCCGCAGCGCTGCCTGCAACACCGCTAGTGCCTCGCGGTAGTGACCTTGACCAAGCAGTACGGCCCCGCGCAGCAGGTCATCGACGGCCCCAACGGACTCGAGCTCCCCCAGGTACCTGTCCGCCTCATCGAGATCGCCTCCCGCCAAAGCGATCTGGACCGCGCCCCGCAGCAGCCGGGGCAGATCAGCCCGGTCGGCCGCCTCGATCGCCGCCCGCACCTCGGCGCGGGCGGTATCCACATCGCCCAGCGCGCAGCGCAATAACGCTTCGCCAGGCTGGGGCGCGACACCCAAGTCGTGGGCCCTGGCGTAGGCGGCGAACGCGCCGTCGACATCGCCGCGGCGGCGCCGCACCTCACCGAGTTGGTAGTACGCCTCACCGGCCACCGCAGTCGACTTACGCGCCAGCGACATCTGCTGCAATACCGCCGACCGTTCGGCCGCCAGGTCGACGTCCTCGCTGAGCACCGCCACGACGGTTTCCAGGTAGGTCAGCCTCACCAGCGTCGGACTCTCGGGTGCACCGGCAAGCAAGCCGCGTGCCCGGCGGATCCAGCTCTGGCCGATGGCCCACTCACCCCGCGACAACCACGCCGAGCCGAGTTCGACTGCCTTCCCCGCCGCCGCATTGGGGTCGGTGCGAGTCAGCCGGACATAGACGAGTTCACCGACCCGCATGGCCTCCCGGGAGTGACCAAGCATCGCCGCGGCGAACGCCATCGCATCGAGATCATCGATCGCCAACGGGCCCACGGAACCGGCCCGGGAGAACGCCGCATAGCTGGTTTCGAAGTCGCCGCCGCGATAGGCGGCACGGGCCATGACCAGCAGGTCGGTCTGGGTTTCAACTCTCGCGGTAAGCAAGCCTTCACCGTATCGCCCGACCGACACCGGCACGACCCATTCCGCACCGTCACGCTAATGTTTGGCCCATGAGTCAGACAGTGCGCGGTGTGATTTCTCGGTCTAAGAAGCAGCCGGTTGAGTTGGTCGACATCGTCATTCCCGATCCTGGGCCTGGTGAGGTGGTGGTCACGGTGATGGCGTGCGGTGTGTGTCATACCGATCTGACTTATCGCGAGGGCGGTATCAACGACGAGTATCCGTTCCTGCTGGGCCATGAGGCCGCGGGCACGGTGGAGTCGATTGGTGCCGGCGTGACCAATGTCGTGCCGGGTGATTTCGTGATCCTGAATTGGCGTGCGGTGTGTGGTCAGTGCCGGGCGTGTAAGCGTGGCCGCCCGTGGTACTGCTTCGATACCCATAACGCCACCCAGAAGATGACGTTGACCGACGGCACCGAGCTGACGCCGGCCCTGGGTATCGGTGCGTTCGCCGATAAGACCCTGGTCCATGAGGGGCAGTGCACCAAGGTTGATCCGCAGGCTGACCCCGCGGTGGCGGGGTTGTTGGGCTGTGGGGTGATGGCCGGGCTGGGTGCGGCGGTCAACACCGGTGCCATTGGCCGCGACGACACTGTCGCGGTGATCGGCTGTGGTGGGGTCGGGGACGCCGCGATCGCCGGGGCCGCTCTGGTGGGTGCACGCACGATCATCGCGGTGGACACCGACAACACCAAACTGGCCTGGGCCCGTGAGTTCGGGGCCACCCACACCGTCAACGCCCGCGAGCTCGACGCGGTGGAGACCATCCAGGATCTGACCGACGGGTTCGGCGCCGATGTGGTGATCGACGCCGTCGGGCGCCCGGAGACCTGGAAGCAGGCGTTCTACGCCCGCGACCTTGCCGGAACCGTTGTCCTGGTGGGTGTTCCAACCCCGGACATGCGCCTGGACATGCCGTTGGTGGATTTCTTCTCCCGCGGCGGATCACTGAAGTCCTCCTGGTACGGCGACTGCCTACCCGAACGGGACTTCCCCACCCTGATCAGCCTCTACCGCCAGGGCCGCCTCCCGCTAGAGAAGTTCGTCTCCGAACGCATCGGCCTGGACGCCATCGAAGACGCCTTCCACAAGATGCACACCGGCGAAGTCCTGCGCTCAGTAGTTGTTCTCTGATGGCCGGCATCGAGCGGGTCGTCACCAGCGGCACCTTCGAACTCGATGGTGGCAGTTGGGAAGTCGACAACAACATCTGGATCGTCGGTGACGACTCCGAGGTGATCGTCATCGACGCCGCCCACAATGCCAAAGCCATCGAGGACGCCGTCGGCAACCGGCACGTCGTCGCGGTGGTATGCACCCACGGCCACAATGACCACATCACCGTCGCACCGCAGCTGTCCGCCGACCTCGACGCCCCCGTACTACTGAACCCGGCCGACGAAATGCTGTGGCGAATGACGCACGGCGACAAACAGTTCCACACCGTCGAGGACGGCCAGGTACTCAAAGCCGACGGCATCGAGCTGCACGCCATCGCCACTCCCGGACACTCCCCCGGCTCCACCTGCCTATACGCCCCAGCGCTGGGCGCGGTCTTCTCCGGCGACACCCTGTTCCAGGGCGGCCCCGGCGCGACCGGCCGCTCGTTCTCCGACTTCCCCACCATCCTCGGGTCGATCAAGGACAAGCTGGGCAAACTGCCCGCCGACACCGTCGTCTACACCGGCCACGGCGACACCACCCGCATCGGCGACGAACTGGTCAACTACGACGACTGGGTAGCCAAGGGCAGTTAGGGCTGGGGCGCCGTCGTGGTACTGCGCGGATCGACCAGAATCTTGGCGTGCCGCTCCGGATCGCCCAACGCCTCGAACGCCGCCGCCACTCCGTCGAGCCCGACCTTACCGGTGACCAACGCCGACGCATCGAGCGCGCCGTCGGCCAGCATGTACAGGGTGTCGCGGAATTCCAGTGGGGTGTAGGCGAACACGAAGCGCATGTCGATCTCCTTGCCGAGCGCCATCGCAGGGCGCAGCTGGTCGGATCCCATGCAGACGCCGACGACGACGACTCGTGAGTTCAGCGGCGCCGCCGCGACGATCCCGTCGATCATTCCCGGCACGCCAACGCACTCAAAGATGATCGGCCGCTTGGGGCCTGCGGCTCCGAGTGCATCGACTGCGCGATAGATGTGCGACCAGCCGGGCAGCTTGCGCAGCTTCTCCATCGACCCGAGCCCGAGTTCGGCGAGCCCGGAGAAATCGGTCACCACGCCCTTGCCGGCCGCCTTCTCATAGGGCGAATCCACCGCGGGATCGACCACAACGTCGGCACCACACCGCGTGGCCAGCGCCCGCCGACCAGGTGAGAAGTCGCTGGCCACAATAGTTGCGACGCCAAGGGCCTTGAGATGGCAGATGACCGCCAGTCCGACGGGCCCACAGCCGATCACGATCGCGGTATCGCGCTTCTTGATCTCGCTGCGGCGCACCGCGTGCAGGGCAACGGCCATCGGCTCGGTCAGCGCCGCGGTATCCAGCGATAGTCCGTTGGGCACCGGAAACGTCATTGCCGCTTCCACGAGCACCTGCTCGGCGTATCCGCCCGGCGCCAGCGGCGACAGGCCGGTCATCTGCACCGCCCCGGCCAGGCGCACCATCGGGAAGGACACCACCCTGGTGCCAACCTTGAACTCCTTGGCGGTCTTTCGGCCGCGTTCGGCCACCTCCCGGAGAACTCGTGGCCCATCACGGTCGGCGTACCGGCCCGCATCCCGTCCCGGTAGCCGACCTCGTCGAAGACCTCCGCCAGTTCGTCGGCGTGGTCCTTGGCGTGCAGATCCGATCCGCAGATCCCGCAACTGGCGACATTGAGCACCAGCTGGCCCTGGCCGGGCTCCGGCGCGGGCAGGTCGATCACCGATAGGGTCCCGTGCACACAACTGACAGCCTTCACGTATGCCGAGTGTAGACGCCCTATTCGCCGAGGATCCTGCGTTTCTCTGCGTCGAACTCCGCCTGCGTCAATGCCCCTGAATCACGCAGGGCAGCCAGGGTTTTCAGCTGGTCGAGGCGCACACCCTGGTCCGTGGGGGTGGGGATCGAGCGGAGGATCCGGCACCAGCGCCACCGTTCGGTCGCTGCCGCCCCGCTTGCGCAGGAACAACGACACGATCAGGTCGACCAACCCCAACCCGAACACCGCGGCGAAGATCCAGTGCAAATAGTCGTGGCCGCCGTCCTTGCCGAAGGCGAGCCGCGGATTGATGTAGCCGCCCACCTGGCCCTCGGTGCGGATCTGGTAGGTGCCGGCCACGGGGATCTCGACGGTCCAGATCCGGATGTGAGTGTCACTGTTGATAGTCGTTAGAGTGCCGTGGTTTTCGGTCAGCACCGGATCGGCAACACCGTCGGGCGGAATGATGCTCAGCCGCAGCGGCGGCATCGGAAACCCGCTCGACGGAGAACCCGTCACCGAGGTGTGGAAGCTGATCTGCGCTTGCCCGGCGGGTAGCTGAACCTGACCCGAGCCAGGGATGGGCACCTCGCCGTAGGCGTCGAACTCGTCGAGCACGAAGGCGTTCAGAATCATCACGATGATGAAGCCGACACCGCCGACCACCATCATGAGAATTCCGGAGATCGTCAGGACGCGGGAGACAGTTCTGACGCCGGCCATGGCCGAGAGTGTGTCACGCCGGGCGTTGTGCCGCGGCGCCTATCAGCCACGTCGATAGCCCGGTTCACAGTCCGTTGACAAACCGGTCACGCGGTAGGTCCACCAACCTGCAGATCAGCGGGCGCTCGCACGGCCGCGACAAGCCAACCGCGCCGCCCGGGTTTCGACTATCCGAACAGCTCACCGGCGTGAGTTATCCGACGAATCAGCGGACAGCGACTAGCGTCAACCTCCTACCGACAAACGGGAGGTTGTCATGTCCAGAGAGGAAGTCGCCAAGCCCGCCGGCGGTGCGGTGCGGCGTTTCGCTCTGCGCTACTGGCTGGCCATCACGCTGGTGGTGCTCGCGGCGATATTCATCGCCCAGAACCGGGAGCGCCCACGGGTGCACATCCTATGGATCACCGTCGAGTCGCCGATGTGGCTGTTGTTGACCGCGATGCTGGTCGTGGGAATCGCGGTGGGGCTGTTGCTGCACCGCCGCCGCAAGAACTGACGTGCGCGAGTCCAGCATCGTGGTGCGTCCAGTGCCGACGGACAGCCACATCTACACTGAGTCCACCCGACTGCAGGCAGCTGGATTGCGCTCTGCCACAAAGCTTTTCGAAGAGGCAGCGCGCAACGTCGCCATCCCCAGGGCGCCGCAGCCCATCGCCATCGCCGACTACGGTGCGGCAATCGGCTACAACTCGCTACTGCCGATCGGCGCGGCCATTGCCGCCATCCGCAAGCGCACCCGCTCCGATCACGCGATCCTGGTGGCGCACACCGATGTCCCCGGCAACGACTTCACCGCGCTGTTCTCCACCCTGGCCGACGACCAGGACAGCTACCTCAAGAAGGACTCTGCCACCTACGCCTCGGTAGTGGGGCGTTCGTTTTACACCCAGATCCTGCCCTCGGACAGCATCGCGCTGGGCTGGAGTTCATGGGCCATCCACTGGCTGCGCCGAGTGCCGATGCCGATCCCCGATCACGTGGAGATCTCCCACAGCAGAGACGAAGAAGCCCGCCGTGCCTACGCCCGCCAGGCCGCCGCGGACTGGCGTGACTTCGTCGCCTTCCGCGGCCGCGAGCTGGCGCCCGGGAGCCGGCTGGTGGTGCTGACCGTCGGCTTGGAACCTGACGGCAGTTCGGGATTCACGACAGCGTTCGACGCGATCATGTCGGCGCTGGCCCAGTTCGTCGACGACGGCATCATCACCGCCGACGAGGTGCGCCGGATGTCGATACCGTCGACTGGCCGCGACGAGAAGGACTTCCGGGCGCCGTTCGCGCCGTCGGGACGATTCGAGGGCCTCGAGATCGAGCACCTGGAGATGATGGACGGCGAAGACCGGTTCTGGTCGCAGTTCCAGAGCGACAAAGACGACCGGGCCTTCGGCGCGAATTGGGCTGAGTTCCTTCGTACTTCGATGTTTCCCATCCTGGCTGCCGCGGTGGACGACGACGCCGATGCCGATCACGACCGGGATCACACCGGCACGCGGCGTCGAGAATTCGTCCAACAACTGGAAGCTTCCGTCGCAGCGCAGCTGGCCGCGGCACCCGCACCGATGTCCATCCCGCTGGCCATGGTGGTCCTGGCCAAGCGGCGCCGCTCAGCCTGACGGTGGCTGCACGACGATCTGCGGCAACCCGGGAATCGTGGGGATCGGCGGAATCGTCGGGATGAACCGCGGCTGCTGCGTCGATGGCGCGACAGTCTGGGTCTCGGTCACCGGCGGTGGCGTCGAGACCTCGGTGGTGACGACGGTCGTCGTCTGCGTCTCGGTGACCGGTGGCGGCGGCGGCGCCTCGGTGGTGACCGGCGGCGCTTGCACGATCTGGGTTTGGATCACCGGCGCCGGCGTCTGCTGCGCCGACGACGGGGGCATCACTCGGCGCAGCGGACGCCGGCGCGGCCTGCGGGGTGGAAGTGATGCTTGGCGTGGGCGTGACGGGAGCGACGCTGCTCTCGGCAGTGAGCGCCACCGCTGTTCCGGCACCGGCCAGGACGATCACCCCCCAGGGCGGCGGCCACCACCGGCATCGGGCGCCGATACCAGGCCGGCGCGCGTTGCTTGGCACTGGCGGGGCCGACGGGATCGGGTTCGAAATCCAGCACGGGGCGGGCAATGGGCCCGACGGGTTCCGGTACCGGCATCGGCTCGGCCAGCGGTGCCAGGTCCGGCACGTCGGGCGCCGCGGACCAGGCCAGTGCGACGCCGGTCGCCGCGGCTTGTTCGATCGGTGCGACCGGCGCCGCGAGCGCGACCGGGGCCGGCGCCATTGCGGTGGCACTCTCGTCGGCCGGTCCCCGCGCGGCGCGCAGCGCGCCACCGATCGCGGCGGTGAAGCCAGGGCGCGGGGTGCTGATCACCGGAACACGCAGGTGTTCGGACAGTGTCGTGGTGATCACCGGGGTGGCGGCGGCTCCGCCGATCGAGGCCACCGCGGCGAGGTCAGCGGGCCGTACTCCGGCGCGTTCCATGGTGTCCTGCAGCACGGCGACGAAGTCGGAGAGTGCACGGCCTATCGCGTCGTCGAGCTCGGTGCGCGTGAGCCGGACGTCGCCTCGGAAGTTCGGCAGCTCGGCGGGCAAGGCGGTGACCGTGACGGTCGACAGCCGCTCCTTGGCCGCCCTGCACTGGGCCCGCAGCCGGGTCAACGACCCGATCGCCGAGGTGCCGGTGACGTCGAGCGTTCCGCCGGCCGACAGCTCTGCGACCACGTGGGCCAGCAGGCCCCGATCGATCAGGTCACCGGAGAAGTCATAGTGGCGCAGGGTCGGCCCGATAGGCGTGAGGCCGTCCACCAAAGTGACCGACGTCCCGCTGCCGCCGAAATCGCAGAGGGCGACCACGCCGCGGGTCGGCAGCCCGGGGTTGGCGGCCAGCGCGGTCAGCGCTGCGGTGGTGTCCGGCATCATCAGCGGTCCGTCGGCCGCCCACTCGGGGATCTGGCGGATCGCCGCGCGCAGCGCCTCGACGGCCGAGGGCCGCCAGTGTGCGGGGTAAGTGATCGCGGCGGCCGGCGGCAGTGGCCGGCCCGACGTGGCGGCGTACGCGAGTGACCGCAACGATTCGGCCAGCAACGTCGCAGCGTGATGTACCGAGCCATCGGATGCCACGATGCCGACCGGGTCACCGACGCGGTCGACGAAATCACTGATCGCGATGCCGCCGGGCAGCGTGACCACCGGGGGGCGGGTGACGGAGTTATCGGCGGTGACCGCGGCCAATGTTGTTGCACCGACCGACAGGCCGACCGCTGGCCTCGTTGGGTCTGTCATGTCGTCCAATCCGGGCTGCCCCAGCCTGAACAGCAGGCATGCGGGTGGCCCCGTACTTCGGATTCACCAAAGATGTCGGGGCGGGCGGACCGGACGTTACTCAGCGAATCGTGCCACGCCCCGGGATCAGGGGCAGTTCCAGCGGTGTGACCCAGCCCGGAGGCAGGTCGTTGACGGCCGGCACCGCGTTGAGCGCGCGGAGTCCGGTCGACAGACAGCCCGCGGTCGCGGCGTCGCGCCCGGAACCGTCTGTGAACCTAAACGCCGTCTCTTGGAAGATGCTGGGGGTGCCCTGGATATCGACTCGGTAGACGTCGTCCTGGGTGCCCGACGGCCAGTCCGGCGCGGCGTCCTGACCGATTCGGTTGACGTGTTCCAGCTGGATCCGGGTCTCCCCCTGGTAGACGCCGTTGATGGTGAACCGGACCGCGGCGACGTTGCCGGCCGGGATGACGCCCTTGACGGTCTTACGTTCGGTGGGGGTCACCCACTTCTCCCAGGTGGTGGTGATCTCGTCGAGCTCGATGCCGGCGGCGTAGGCGATCATCGGCACCGTCGCGCCCCAGGCGAACACCAGGATGTCGGAGTTCTCCAGTAACGGCTTGAACTCGGGCTCGCGGCCGATACCCATCTCGAACTCGTAGTCGCCCTCGTAGTTCGTGTAGTCCAGTAGCTCCGAGGCACGGACCAGACGCACCTGGGAGGTCAGACCCATCAGCGTCATCGGGAACAGGTCGTTGGCGAAGCCGGGATCGATCCCGGTGGTGAAGCACGACGACTGACCGGCCTCGCAGGCCTGGGCGATCGGGTCGATCCAATTCGGCGGATTCAGATGCATCTTCGGCCACACCCACGGCGTCATGGCCGTCGAGCACACGTCGATACCGGCCCGCAGGAACCGTGAAATCAGGTCGATGTTGGCATCCGCGTGCGCCGCGGTCGGCCCGTAATGCACCAGCGCATCGGGCTTCAACGCGATCAACGCGTCGACGTCATCGGTGGCCGCAAGGCCGATTTCGGGGAGGTCGCAGATCGTTCCGACATCGACACCGACCTTGGCGGGTTGCTGACACCGACCCCGACCAGCTCGAACTCGGGGTGCGCCAGGACTTCGGGAATGACCATCCGGCCGACAAAACCAGTACCCCAGATCACAATTCGCTTCGCCATGGCTGGAGACTAGTCGCGCGGCGCGCGGCGTCAGGTCACTTGTCCCGATCCTTGGAAGTGCGGCTTTTGCGCGGCGCGGCCGAGCGGGTGGCCCGTCGCGCATGTGGTCTCGTACGCGACTCATGAGGTCGCTGAGGGTGCGTACATCCCGATCCGACAGCGAGCCGAACAACAGGTCAGCGACGACCTCGATATGGCCGGGCAACACCTTCGCCAGACGGGCTCGGCCCGCCTTGGTGATGTCGACGACGGTGGCTCGCTGGTCGACGGCGCTGGCCTCCCGGCGGATGAGGCCCGCAGATTCCAAGAGTCCAGCCTGATGGGTCAACCCACTGCGGCTGTAGACGACGCCGTCGGCCAGCTCGGTCATGGTGAGCGGCCGGTCGGCGTCGGTGAGCTTGGCCAAGATCTCGAACTGCACGTAGCTGAGCCCACCCTCGGCCCGCAGCTGCTTCGCAACGGCGTACCCCCAGTGCAACTGCTTCAGATTCGAAGCAAATGACCGAGGAGGACATCATGAAGGCTGCGATCTACCACCGGTACGGCAGCAGCGAGGTGCTGCAGTACGAAGACGTCGAACGGCCGAAACCGGGTCCGGGGCAGGTTCTTCTGCAGGTGGCAGGAACGTCGTTCAACCCAGTCGATGCCGGCATTCGCGGTGGCTACCTGTCCGAGGTGTTCGCCATCAGCTTCCCGCACGTGCCGGGTATCGATGTCGCGGGAACGATCGCCGAACTCGGTGACGGGGCCGACACGTGGCATGTCGGAGTATGTGCTGGCTCCGGCGGAGGTACTGGCTCCCGCACCGCAGACGGTGGCACTCCCCGATTCCGCGGCGTTACCGACCGTTGGGCTCACGGCCTGGCAGGCGCTGTTCGAGATTGCCGACCTGTTGGCCGGGCAGACAATTCTGATCAACGGCGCCGGCGGAGCGGTCGGCGGTTATGCGGTCCAACTCGCCAAACAAGCGGGTGCGGTCGTCACGGCGACGACGAAGCCCGCCAGCGCGGAGCGCCTGCGCCGCTACGGAGCCGACCGGCTGATCGACTACATCGACTACGACGCGGCGCCGGTGACGCTCGACGGACAACCCTTCGACGTGGTACTCAACTTGATCAGTACTTCACCTGAGCAGACGGCGACATTGGCGAACGTCGTCGCCGACGGCGGATTCTTGGTCGGCACAATGACATCGGGCCCGGAAGATCCCCAGCGCGGGTTGCGCACGCAACGAATTTTTGTCCGGAGCGACGCCGCACAACTGGCCGACCTGGTCGCCCGCGTAGATGCCGGACAGCTGCAGATTGACGTCGCAGAGCGCCGTCCGCTGTCCGACATCGCGGCCGTGCACGATGCCGCCGACGCCGGGCGCCTGCCCGGCAAGACGATCCTCACACCCACCGATTAGCCGGATACGTTGTCGCGCAACGTAAATCGGCGCTCGGCGTAGGCCAGGTCGTCGCGCCACAGCCGGGCGGCCGCTAGGCGCATCAACGGAGTGATCAGTGGCGCGACACGCAGGGAGTGGCGGAACCCGGTGCGGTCGGATTGGGCGACGACGGCTTCGATCACCGCGGTGCGCGGACGCCCGTCGGGTCCCGGCCCCATCGGGGTGGCGTGAGTCTCGACGACGCTGCCGGTGCCCTCACCGTCGACGATCCGCATCACGATCGTTCGTGGCTCCGGTGCGGTGAATTCGGCGATCACCGGCACGCCGAGGCGTCCCATCCGGAACGTGACCGCAACCAGGAACCGGTCGGCGTCCTCGCCGGCGTCGACCGGTGGTGCGCTGAGCACTTCCAGCTGGGTGAACGAGTACGGATGGAACCATGCGCCATGCCAGGGGTCGAGCCGGTTGGCGATCACGTCGCACGGTTCGCACACCCCTTCGAGCCGAGCCACCGCGGCCAGCCGCGCGCCGGTGGGCCGGGCCGGCACGACGGGCGAATCCAGTGCCGGCTCACCCCCGACATCGTCGAGCCGGACCCACGCCAGCACACCGTCGTCGAAAGCCGGCAACGGCTTCCAGCCGTACTCCGTCCGCCGTCCAGCCGAAGACCGTGCCACGGGCAGATCAGACCGCCGCAGTTCACCTTCCCGGTGGTCAGGTCGGCGCCGAGGTGCGGACAGGCGGCAGGGCCGACGTGCAACTGGCGCTGCTGATCGCGCCACGCCACGACCTCGAGCCCGCCGACTCTGGCGCCGAACGGCCGGTCGGTGCGGATATCGATGCTGGCAGCGAACACATACCAGTTTCCGCTGGGCCGATCCTCGGCCCGCCGCAGCGCGGCCTCGATCACGGCCGGCTTGGCATCGGCGTACGTGGGTCGCTGGCGCGGCCAGTCCGCTTTCGGGATGACTTGCAATGGAACGTTTTTCATCCGTGACCGCAAGCTCATGACGCCCGCCTCTCCCGACTGGCCAGCCAGCGCAGTACCGGTGAGCGGCCCTGTACCGGAACCGTGTGCAGGGTGTGCCCGCCCAGTCCCCAGCCGACCAGCAATCGGTTGGCCGCTGACCATCCGGTGGTGGCTGCGCGCTCCATCAACGCGACCGGCAGGTCGATGCGAATCCCATCGCCAGCCAGCATCAAACCGGCGACCGGAGTGTGCACCGTCGGCCGTTCAGCGAAGGAGCCCGGGCTGAACAGCGGACAGTCATCGCGGACCAGCAGCGTCTCCCCCACGATGCCTGCCGTCGCCGTCTCCGGATACAGCTGGTGCAGACGAGCCAACATGCTCTTACGCAGTTCGTCAGTGTTCGACGGATTCACCACCGAATAGGAGTGCACCTCGACCACCGAACCATGTTGTGCGCGTGCCCATTCCGCGGCTTGGGACTCGTAGTTACTGACCACGCTGATGTTGTCGATGGGCTCCAGGCCGCCGGTCCCCAGGAACGCCGGCCGGTCAAAGTTGACCGGCCGGTCCAGCCAGAGTCGCTGCACAGCGAACGCCGGCGCGGTCTGTAACCGCCGCACCTGCCCGCGCCAGCCCTCGTCCCCCAGCCCGGGCGAGGCGGCCACGATCCGTTGCAGCGCGGCAGTATCGGTGGCCAGCACCACACCGTCGGCGTCGATTGTCCGTCCGGTCGAGTCGTGCACCTGCAGAACCCGGGATCCGCCGATGCTGACCGATTCCGCGGACACTTCAGTGCGCAACCCCACTTGCTGGCCGATCAGATACTGGCCCAACGGTTCCCATAATGCGGTGTTGAAGTTCGACTCGGCGACGTCGAAGACCAGCCCTTCGCTGGAGCCCAGGAAGTAGATGTGGAACATGGCCGCCAGCTCGGCCGCCGACAGCCGATCGGGCTTGGCGAAGAAACTGCGCGCGAACACCTCGAAGGCGAGATGGCGCGCGGCGACCGGAAAATTGATGTCGGTCAGGAACGTCTCGGCATCGAGGTCGTCGAGTTGTTGATAGATCTCGGGGACCGACACAGCGGCAAGGGGGGCTGCTGCAACGGCATTGAGCCGCACCAGGTCGCGCATCCGGAAGGTGGGACTGCGCAGCGCGAAGGCCAATGCGTTCCACGGTGGCGTCTTGGGCAACCCACGGAAGGTGTCGCGACGACCTTGGCCGTCGATCAGCGGGTAGTCCTCGACCGCCCGCAACCGCTCGAGTTCGGGGTCGGTGCGGCGCAACAGCATGCGCAGGTTGTAGTACTGGCGGAAGAACGCGTGAAAGCCGCGATTGTTCGCCACGAGGGAACCGTCACCCAGTTGTTCGGTCCAACCGCCGACGCGCCCACCGAGATAGTTCTTTGTTTCCAGGACTTCCACGGAGACACCGCGTTCGGCAAGTCCCGTCGCTGCCGCCAGCCCCGCGATGCCGGCCCCGACGACAACGACGTGTGGCTTTCGCGGCAGCGTGTTGGCATGCGGCGCCCCACGGGGAGCCGGATGGGCGACACGGCGGCCGTCGATCATCGCGGCGCCTCGGCCAGAAAGGTGTGCACGATGTCGCGCTGCCAGCCAGGCATCGTCTCGCTATGCACTCCGGTGAAGCCCGCCGCAGCCAGCCGTCGTTGGAACGCTGCGGCACCGTCGAAGGTGTTGACGCTACGCCACAGGTGTCGGTACAGCGTGCTGTCCCGGGTCTGTCGCCAACCGGACGGAATGATGATCCCCCAGCAGACGGCATTCCAGATCGCCTTGGCGGCAGGCGAATCACGCACCGAATACTCATGCACGGCCAGCGTCCCGCCCGGCCGCAGGAGCTGCTGAAACGCTCGCAGTTGAGCGTCGGGGTCGGCGAGGTTACGCACGAGGTAGGCCGCGAAGATGCCGTCGAACGGACCGCGCACGCCGGCCTCGCTGATGGTCTCGATCGGGCTGTGCACGAACCGGACCGTATCGGGCCAGGATTTCGCGGTCGCCTCGGCCAGCATGCCTGCTGAGGCGTCGACGGCGACGATCTCGGCGTGCGGTGCCACTGCGAGTAGCGCGGCCGTCGACGCTGCCGTCCCGCAGCCGGCGTCGAGCAGGCGAACCCCACGCCCGCCGTGCGGAATTCGCATCCGCCGCGCCGATATTCGCAGATGATCGTGATAGCCGGGATTCGCGCCGACCAGCTTGTCGTAGGCGTGCGCGCCCACGTCGAAGGCGGCGGGAACGTCTATGGCCATTGCTGGTCCTGATCCTTGGGGCGCTGCTTCTCCCACATCAGCAGCACCGCGGTAACCATCGCCCAGCCGAACAGGAAATCCTCCACCGGGATGTCCCACGGGAACCGCACCCCGCTGCTGTGCTGCTCGTTGTAGATGACGATCGGCGCCGACAGCTTGGTCAGCCACCCGTCGACGATCACCTGGAATGCCACCACAATGGCAAAAAATCCAGTATGCGGCCTTCGCGAACAGCCCGGTGCGCAATACTGCGAGTTCCAGCGCAACGACCACCACCACCGCGACGACGGCGGGCAGGGTGTAACCGAGGCCCGTCATCGGCGGCCGCGCGGCATGGCGAGGATCGCGCTGACCGCCGAATAGGTCAGCAGGCCGCACACCGGGATGGCGATGAAAAACAACAACTCCTCCAAGGGAATCGAGAAGCCGACGTCGATGCCGCTAATGTAGCGCGGGTTGTAGGTCCATACGTGCCCGGCGATCGCGATCGCATCAGGCGACGAACACCAGCGCGACCGGGCCGACCGACAACAGCAGTCGCACCGGTTGGCGGTAGACCCCGGATCCGAAGATCTCGAGCGGCGCCGTGATCAGCAGGCAGGCGCCCAGCACGATCAGGTACTGCCAACGATCCATCAGGCCGCACCGTACCCACGGGCACGGCGAGCGAATCAGTCCCTGCGAGGACCTGTAGTCGCCGTCCAACGCCGACGGAGGCCCGCTGGCTGAACACCGCGAAATCGATGGCCTCGATGCGGTCCAGGATCTCGGAATACAACGTGAATGCTGTTGCCACACAGGGTCTCGACCGCGGGCAACAACGCGATACCCTTGCGGGCTTCCCGGTAGACCGCGCGGGCGACGTCATGCTGAGCGGCCAGTGCACGGCGCACCTTGGGGTCGGTCTGACGGTTTTGGTGACACCACGTCAGCACGTCGCGATCCACGTCGAAGGCGGCAAGTTCGTCCGCGGGCAGATACACCCGGTCGCGTTCCAGGTCCTCGTCGACATCGCGCAGAAAATTTGTCAGCTGAAATGCCTGGCCCAGGGCCTCGGCATACGGCGCGGCCTCAGCTTCGGGCCCGACGGTTCCAAGGATCGGCAACATCTCCAGGCCGATCGCGGCGGCCGAGCCGCATGTAGCGGTTGAGCGCCGGACGGTCCGGATAGTCGGTGACGGT